>CAMLPA010000292.1 GCA_946481605.1 uncultured Flavihumibacter sp.
ACGAGTTTCAATGCTTCCGTAAGATCATCCTGTGTATTGCGGTATCCACCTCTGTACAACAAGAGTTTTGCTTTGAGCGCCTTCGCAAATTCTTTGGACGCATAGCGTGGTGTGGTGAAACCCTTCGCTTTCTCTATGGCGAAATCGAGGTCCTCATAAATCTTGGCATAACTTTCACCAACGGAAATACGTGCCTGGGAAACGTTCGACAATCCAACGGGCTGATCGCGGTAAAGCAGTCCTGCCTCATCGTTATCATCGCCCCACCAATGGCCGAAGTTCCATAAGATATTTGCGTTGATCCATGCCCTCATACACCTTGCTTCAGCCAGCAGGGCTTCTCTTTCCCCTTCATTCGGAACAGCGGATGCGGGCAATGCCGGAATTCCTTTTATAGCGAAATTGGCAGCATTGAGACTTCTATAAAACTGCGTCCACACGGTAGCATTCCCACCGTTCAACTGCGAATAACTCAGTTGATTATCGGGTGTACCGGTGAAGGTTACAAAGCCTGATTTGGTGGCCAGCGCCGCATACAATCCGCCTGCCCAGCTTTCGTTCTGAAAAGTGGCGTATATCCCTGAAACCGCAGCCTTCGCTTTATTAAAATCTGTAATGGCGTTCGCGTCGGTAAGGGCGTGCCGCGGCACTTCCTCCAGGTAGTCTTTGCAGGAAACCAGTCCTGAGCCGGTGACAATTAAAAGTATATATAGTAAGTGTTTCATGCCTTAAAACTTTAGATGATCTATTTAAATGTGAACTTTGCGCCGAGGTTAAAGTTGCGGGCCGCGGGGTATGCACTATTGTCTACACCCATACCTGTACCAATGGCGGCAGACGAC
The DNA here is from genome assembly GCA_946481605.1 of uncultured Flavihumibacter sp. The sequence continues at coordinate 843 of CAMLPA010000292.1, forward strand.
CAGTTGCCCTGGGGATCGAAACCCGGATAGCTGGTGAGGGTGAATAAATTGGTGGCCTGCAGGCTCAGGTCAATCCCCTGGATGAGCGATTGTTTGAACATCCTCGCCGGCAGCCTGTAGCCGAAATTCAATGCATTCAGGCGAACATAAGAAGCGTCGAACAACCAGAAATCAGAGAAAGTGGAGTTGCCGCCATCACCATACTGCGTCATCCTTGGAATGGTAGCCTCGTAAGGACTTAACAACGTGGCGCTCTTACCCGCGATTTTGGTGCTGTGGTTGTAGTTGCCCACATATCCAACGTCGGCCATGGGCATAGCCCAGTTCCTTTTATGCCCGTAAGCGTAAATGAATGTAGCGTTGGCATAGAAACCTTTGAAAACCAGCGTGGCACCGAAACCACCATAGAGTTTAGGATCAGAACTACCCAGGAACACTTTGTCGTCGTTGTTGATCACACCATCTTTGTTCTGATCTATGAAGATGAGATCGCCAGGACTTTCCAGGGAGTTGCGGTAGAACGTTTTGGTTCCTGTGGCGCTTCTTCCCTGCAACGCGATGATTTCTTCAGCGCTCGTGAACAGCCGGCCTGCCGTCTGGAAGCCGAACCATTGTCCGGTACGTTCTCCTTCTTTAGTGATCATAATACCGCTGCCGAAACTCAGTTCTTTCACCACACCATTGATCTTCATCACCCTGTTCACATTTTTGGCGGCATTGGCGTCAAGGGTGAACGTGATGTCTTTTGATTTGATCACATCCACTTTCACATCAAACTCAATTCCTTTGTTTTTCACAGAACCAACGTTGGAGCTGATGCTGGTGAAAGAAGTACTTGGAGGAAGCGGACGCGAATAGATCAACTCACGGGTAAGTTTTTCGTACACACCAATGGTACCGCGGATTCTTTCGTTCCAAAGACCGAAGTCCAGACCAATATCAGTCATGAGGGCCTCTTCCCATTGCAATTCCGTGTTACCCACTGAACTTGGCGTAATAGCCGGTGCTTCATTGTAACGTGAGGACCCTACATTCGTTCTCCACGCATAGTTACCGAGGTTCTGCGAACCTGCCAGTCCGCGCGATGCCCGCAGCTTCAGGTAACTTACAATGTCGAAGATTTTAGTGTTTTTGATAAAATCTTCTTCTGAAATGATCCAGGCTACCGCGGCAGATGGGAAGATACCCCAGCGCTTGTCGGGACCAAACCTTGAAGAACCGTCGCGCCTTATGGTTCCTGAGATAATATACCGTTCATTGTATTTGTAATGTGCGCGGGCAAACTGGGAAAGCAGGGAGTTCGCGGAATAAGATTCTGTAAGCGCTCCTCTTACGGCTCCGGATCCAAAATCGTTCAGGATATCATCATCCGGGAAATTGGTGGCGGTCATGGAATAGCCCAGGGAAGAATATTTTTCTGCCGATGCACCTGCCAGTGCTGTAATATCGTGTTTACCGAAATTACGGGCATAGGTAAGCGTATTTTCCCACACTTTGGTCTGGTTCTTATCATCACTGCGGAAGCGGGTTCCGTCGTAGTTGAAAGTGCTTCCCCTTCTTGTGTAGTTGAGCGTTTCGCCCTTCTGAAAAGTGGTATTGTATTGTGTCCTGAATACAAGCCCCCTCAGGATATCCACTTCGAGGAAAAGGGAACCACGGAAGTATTGTGACGACCCGCCTCTTTTATTCAGCAGGGTGGTATAAGGGTTTTCCGTATAGGCATCTCGGGTAAATAAAGTGCCATCCGGATTGTAAACAGGAATATCAGGACGGATTTTCTTCAGCACGTCCATCATATAATCCTTGTTATCTGTTTCCCTTGAGTTGCCATTGAGGTTGAGTCCGAACTTCAGACCTTTCCTGATCTTGGCTTCCAGGTTCAGCGTACCGCCAAACTGCTGCTCCTTGCCGCTTTTTACAATACCTTCCACATTGCGGTGGTTAAGCGATACATAGTAGGCGATGTTCTGTGTACCTCCCCTGAGCGACAGGTCGTGTTGCTGGTTCCAGGGATTGTGGGTCATCTCTTTCATCCAGTTCGTATTGCCCTCGTAAAAAGCGCCGGGTAAAACAGCGAACGAACTCCTGTCGAACTCACTCGTGTTGAGGTTGAAGAAAGCCTGTTCATCGAGGTAGAGGCGGGTAAAGTAATCAAATACGCCCCTGCCAAAAGCTTCTTCCCTGGCGGCCTTTTCTGCAAAGTCGATGTATTGCGGCGCTTCCATGTATTTGTACCCGTTCAGGTTCTGGGTTTGTAAGCCCCAGCGGGTAGAAAGTTCGATGGTGGGCTTAATGCCTTCCCGTCCTCTTTTGGTGGTTACGATCACCACGCCGTTTGAGGCGCGGGAGCCATAGAGGGCGGTTGCAGAAGCATCTTTCAGGATATCGATACTCTCTACATCGTTAATGTTCAGGTTGTATAAGGTGTTCGTGATATCGCCGGAGGTTGTACCGGAATAATCGGGCACACCATCAATCACCCATAGCGGCTGGTTGTTCCCATTAAGAGAAGATGCGCCGCGGATCACTACGCTCATGGGAGAAGTGGGAGAAGCAGACTGAATGGCCACATTCACCCCAGCAGCCTTACCCTGAAGCAGACTCTGCAACGTAGCGCCCATCGGGGCATTCCGGATGTCCTTCTGGCCCAGCCTTGAAATTGAACCGGTAACATCTTTTACTTTTGAAGTACCGTAAGCGACTACAACGGTTTCTTCCATGCCACTTACTTCTATCTTCAATTGAATGACCAGGTTGTTTCTTTTATTCACGGCCACCTGCTGGGTTTCGTGCCCAACAGAAGAAATAATGAGTATGGCATTATCGGGCACGTCGGGCAGTACAAATTCACCGTCGCCGTTTGTTTGCACGCCGGTCTTGGTTCCTTTGATCAGCACTGATGCACCAGAAACCGGGTCTCCGAATTCATTCAGCACCTTTCCCCTCAGTTCAATGGGTGGTGGCGGCGGCGCTTCAGGCGCCAGGAGACGGTTCATTTCATTGCTTTTCTTAATGACGATGGTCTTACCTACGATATCATAAGTAAGCGCCTGTCCTTCAAAGATCAGGTTCAGCACCTGTTCTATTGAGGCATCTTTGAGTTCCACATTTACTTTTTTCGCATCTTTCAGTAATGTGTTTTCATACCAGAAATGGTAAGCACTCTGTCGTTTAATCTCTTTAAAAACTTTTTCCAGGTGAACTTCTCTGGCAGAGAGAGAAATTTTCTGTGCAAACCCGGTGGCTGCCGCATGTAGCGAGCAGGCGAGTAACAGGATGGCAGTAATTCTCATGATCCGGAAAGTTTTGGTTACACATCCACCCCTTTCGCGTAGCAGGCGGACAATGAAATTGTTTAATTTCATACTTTTGTGATGGTTGGGTCTGCCCTGATGATCCATTGGTCAGACGGGTTAAAAAATAAGCAGTCGATTCCATGAGTGCATATATGAAGGCCCGGCATCGCTTTTGTTTTTCCTTCCCGAAAAGCAAAACAATACTGGTCCGGAAGCATCGCAACTGCTTCCGGCCTTTTTTCAGGCCATATATCATTGTTGATAAGGTTACCTCAACGGCAAGCAATACAGGATAAGATTCGTACGGTTGTAACTTGCATCAGGGCTTCACCACAATTGTCCGCCCGTTGATGCTGAAATTTATTCCACTGAGTTTTAAGATTTTCAGCAATTCAGATACATGCTCATTTCTGGGCATTTCACCGGTGAAGGAACGTTGGGGAATATCCGCTTCGTACACTACGTCAACATTGTACCAGCGTGCCACCTGCCGCATAATGGTTCTGATATCAGCATCTCTGAACTGAAACAGTCCCTCCTTCCAAGCAAGTGCTTCATCCACGTTCGCATTCACTACTTTGGCGGATGAAGGCGAAACCACAAATTGCTGTCCGGGCTTCAGCGTGCTGGTTGTGTTGCCCGCCATCACCATCAGACTTCCTTCTGCAAGGGTAGTTCTGGACACCGCTTCGTCTTTGTAAACATTTACATTAAAAGCGGTTCCCAACACTTCCATCGCAACCCCATCCGCTACTACTCTGAAAGGTTTTTGTTCGTTCCTGGCTACTTCAAAATAAACCTCCCCTGTAATTTCAACCCTGCGTTCCGCTCCGTTGAAAGCTGTGGGGAACCTTATTGAAGAAAC
>CAMLPA010000293.1 GCA_946481605.1 uncultured Flavihumibacter sp.
GGATAACGCTATTTGTTTCATCTGAATTTGTTTCGTTTACCAACAAACTTTGTTGTTTCTATGGAAGAGCATTATTGTGCCTGAGTATCGCCTCACCCCCGGCCCCTCTCCCGCGGGAGAGGGGAGTGAAGAACATCAGCGTTTTGTTTATGCTAGACGAGTTATTAGGAGGTGGTTAAAATGGGGGAAGGCTGTGCTTTATTTAGACGGTTGTGTACCTATGTGGCATACTTCTGAGTGTACTGGCTTTTATAGGCGGATGTTTAGGATAACGCTATTTGTTTCATCTGAATTTGTTTCGTTTACCAACAAACTTTGCTGTTTCCACGGAAGAACATTATTGTGCCTGAGTATTGCCTCACCCCCGGCCCCTCTCCCAGGGGAGAGGGGAGTAAGAACATCAGCGTTTTGTTTATGCTAAATGAGTTATTGGGAGGTGGTTAAAATGGGGGAAGGCTGTGCTTTATTTAGACGGTTGTGTACCTATGTGGCATACTTCTGAGTGTACTGGCTTTTATAGGCGGATGTTTAGGATAACGCTATTTGTTTCATCTGAATTTGTTTCGTTTACCAACAAACTTTGTTGCACTATGGAGAACATTATTGTGCCCGAGATATTATTCAATATTACTAAACTATGCCCCTCTCCCCTGGGAGAGGGGGCGGGGTGAGGCCGCGTGAGGGATTGCAACGAAAAGCCCGCAACCGCCGCCGCGGAAAAAAAGTGCTTTATTGAACGGTATTTCGTTACGCGCGGCGGGAGGACTTGCAGTGGAAAGCCCGGCCCGACGAAGGAGGGACACGCCCCAAAATGGTCATTAAAAAATTACCTGGGTGCCTTCCATTTCCAGAGGCTTTGGGCAAAGCCCTGGAATGCCTCGTTGGTAAAGTAGAAATTGTTGCGAAAACGACACATCCCCTCCAGTTGGCCGCATTGCACTAAACTTCCGATCAGGAAACTATCCACTTTACCCTTCAGCAAATCCTTGCCGTTCGTGGCAATGCGGTACATGTATCGTGCACCGTAAGGCACTGACGTGAGCAACCAAAGGTGTTGTGTGGTAGAATCGTACCAGGCATCGGTTACACGTCCTTTCAGCAACAACTGGTCCGTATATTTTGCGGTGTAATACTGACCAGGCCTGGCGGGAAGGATAAACAACCTGGTGGTATCTGTTTCTTTTGTAAAAAGATGCAATTGTCCGTTGAGGCAAATCATGGCTTCCGCATCCAGTTTCATACGTCCTTCCCTACGTTCCGGGTATTCAAAGCTAATGGTATCGGCCATTACGGTTTTTGCCCCTTCATTGGCAAGGGCAGCTTTTGAAACAACATAAATCTTTTTCCGGATGCGGCGTTGGAGGTTATCGCCCGTATCTCCGATATAGAAGTATTGGTCATCCTGAGCAAGACATTCCCAATCTGCGTTGTAAGCGTTCTTTACCCAAACGGAACGCAGGATGGCTCCGGTGGCCGTATCTATTTTGAAAAGAAAGGGCGTATTGTCACTGTCATTGTGTGTCCAGAAACCGCCGTCCCAATACACCAGTGCCGAACTTTCCTTCAGCACATCAGGCAGTCGGTTCACAAAAGTAATCGCAGGCGGCTTAACAGGCTGGGGCTGCGCTTGAATTGAAGTAAACAACAGGCTGAATAATATGATCAGTTTGATTTTACGCACCTATAAATTTACCAAATAGAAGTATTGTTTAAAAGTCTTTGCAAATCGTTAACATGAAAAAACTGGTACCGCTTTAAACCTTTGCCTCCTCCACTCTTCTATCCTTTTATAAAATGAATACAATGAAAAAAATATGCTTCCTCGCGGCGTTTGTTATTGCCGCTGCTTTTAGCGCCAATGCGCAAACCGATTCTGTAAAAATCACGAAACGTGCCGAAGTAAAAAAAGAATGGAAAAAGGAGCATGGCGATAAGATGAAGGCGAAGAAAATGGACCTGAAAGAAGAACTCGGCCTTACAGATGCACAGGGACAGGAAGTGAAAAAGATGAACGAAGAATATGGGGAAAAGATGAAAGCTGTACGTCAGAACACGAGCCTGAGCGAAGAACAGAAAAAAGAGCAGCTTAAAAGCATGAACGCAGAGCGCAATGCAAAATTGAAAACCATTGTAGGCCCTGAGAAATACGCGGAGATGGAGCAGAAGCGGAAAGCGATGCGTGAAAAAGCCGGGGAGCGCATGAAGGAGCGGAAAGGCAAAAGGGCGACCGGCGCCGGAAAATAGACTGGGTTTGTTTCGTCATAGCAAAAGCCCCGCCATTCGTTGGCGGGGCTTGTTGTATTAAACCAGTTTGAATGTTTCGAGGAACTTGGTGTTGAAGTTACCTTTCCGGAAATCTTCGTTCTGCATCAGTTGCAGGTGGAAGGGAATGGTTGTCTTCACGCCTTCGATCACATATTCGCTGAGTGCACGGTACATGGTGTTGATGGCCTCATCGCGGGTACGTGCCACGGTGATCAGTTTCCCGATCATGGAATCGTAATACGGCGGGATCACGTAACCTGCGTACACGTGGGAATCAACACGCACACCGTGTCCTCCGGGTGTGTGCAATACAGTGATTTTTCCTGGTGATGGGCGGAAATCGTTGTATGGATCTTCGGCATTGATGCGGCATTCGATGGCGTGCATCTGCGGCTCGTAGTTTTGTCCTGATATCTTCTCTCCCATCGCGATTTTGATCTGTTCTTTGATGAGGTCGAAGTTGATCACTTCTTCCGTAACGCAGTGTTCAACCTGGATACGGGTATTCATTTCCATGAAGTAGAAGTTGCGGTGCTTGTCTACGAGGAACTCGATGGTGCCCACGCCTTCGTAGTTGATGGCCGAGGCAGCTTTGATGGCGGCATCTCCCATTTTCTGACGCAGTTCGGGCGTCATAAAAGGCGAAGGGGATTCTTCCACGAGTTTCTGGTGACGGCGCTGGATGGAGCAGTCGCGTTCGCTGAGGTGGCACACGGTACCGTAGCGATCACCTGCCACCTGGATCTCAATGTGGCGGGGTTCTTCCACGAATTTTTCCATGTACACGCCATCGTTTTTGAAGGCGGCGGCGGCTTCTGTTTTGGCGGTGGTGTAGGCACGTTCCATTTCGCTTTCCTGCCATACCACGCGCATGCCCTTTCCTCCGCCACCTGCGGTAGCTTTGAGGATAACGGGATAGCCCATTTCATTGCCGAGTTTAACGGCTTCTTCCAGGCTCCCCAGCAAGCCTTCGCTTCCGGGGATAACGGGCACACCGGCTTTGATCATAGTTTCCTTGGCGGTGATTTTATCACCCATGGAATTGATCTGGGAAGGTGTTGGTCCAATGAATTTGATGTTGTGTTCGCCGCATATTTCCGCAAAGCGGGCGTTTTCGGCGAGGAAACCATATCCGGGGTGCACCGCGTCGGCATTGGTGATTTCGGCGGCGGCCATGATATGGGGAATATTGAGGTAGGAATCTGCGCTTTGCGGTCGGCCGATACACACGGCTTCGTCCGCGAACTTCACGTGTAAACTGTCTTTATCGGCAGTAGAGTAAACCGCGACCGTTTTGATGCCCATTTCCCGGCAGGTCCTTATCACACGAAGAGCAATCTCACCGCGGTTCGCAATCAGTACTTTCTTAAACATAGTAATTGAATGTTGAGGTTAGGCTGGTTCAACCAGGAACAGGGGCTGGTCGTATTCTACGGGGGAAGCGTCGTCCACCAGTATTTTTACGATACGGCCTTTCACTTCGCTTTCAATTTCGTTAAAAAGCTTCATGGCTTCGATGATGCACACCACTTTACCGGCTGCTACTTCGTCGCCAACCTGAACGAAGGAGGGTTTATCGGGTGATGGGCTGCGGTAGAAAGTACCGATCATCGGGCTCTTGATGGTGAGCAGGTTGTCAGCCTTGGGTTCTGCCGCAACAGGCGCAGCGGGGGCGCCGGCCTGTGGCGCAGGTGCGGCAGGGGCCGGAGCGGGAGCCTGGGCAACAGGTGCGGCGTACATGGCTTGCGGCGCAGCAATCATCTGTTGAACGGGTTCTTCTTTCTGTTTGATGGTTATTTTGAATTCCTGCTCTTCGATGGTCAGTTCACCGATGTTGGACTTGTTGACAATTTTGATCAACTCCTGAATTTGTTTAAAATCCATGGGGTTCAATTTAGGTTGTTTGATTGAAAATATAACGGGCGGCTAAATTAGGGAAAACACCATTCAAAACGTCAAAACCAGTTGAAAATGGTCATTTTTTTGCTAGAATCGGGGGAAAACCGGTTAAAAAACCGACGGCGTCGCTTGGAGCGACGCCGTCGGTGAAGTACTATTCTTTCACGCGTTCTACGTATTCACCGGTTTTGGTGTTTACGCGGATGAGTTCGCCTTCGTTCACGAACAGGGGCACCATAACGGTAGCGCCGGTTTCAACGGTGGCTGGTTTGAGGGTGCGGGTTGCGGTATCACCTTTCATTCCGGGTTCGGAGTAGGTGACCAGCAGCACAATTTTATCGGGGAGCTCCACACTCATGGGGAGGTCGGTATCGGTATTGATCATCACGAATACTTCCTGTCCGTCTTTCAGGAACTGGGGGGCGTCCACCATGTCTTCGTTCAGAACGATCTGTTCGAAGGTTTCGTTGTCCATGAAGTTGTAGCCGGAATCATCTTTATAGAGGAACTGGTAGTTTTTTTTCTCCACGCGTACGGGGAAGATGGTATCACCGCTGTTCCAGGTATGTTCGATGGTGCGGGCGTTGTCTACCCCTTTCAGTTTTGCCCAAACTTTAGCGGCGGCACGGGCAGTTTTGTTCTGACCGAATTCCACCACTGAATACAGGTTATTGTCCAGTTTCAGGATCATTCCCCTGCTGATGTCTGCTGTAGTTGCCATATAGTGAAAAATGATTTGGGGGCAAAGGTAAGGGTTTTAGTTCCTTCCCCATGCCCCCGGGCAATTCAATTTTTCAGGTGTAAAACCTGTTTATTTTGATTTGATGATGATGACGCC
>CAMLPA010000294.1 GCA_946481605.1 uncultured Flavihumibacter sp.
CGCAACACCGGTACTCATCAGTGGATGCAGAAAAGCCGCGAACGATTTTCTGGACGAACCCCCTTCCAAAAGCCAGGGAGTAGTGATTACCACAACGGCACAACTGGATGCCCTGTTCGATAACCATAACAATCTCGGAACGGAAAACGGCGCCACGGTGCGGATGTATGGCACAGACGACTATGATTTTACGCCCGCTGCGGTGAATGGCAACTTCTTCCACAACAGTTTTTTTGCCGTTGCCATCGGAACCTGGGAACGTTCAAGAATGGAAAACAATCCCAATTCCGACTGGGCCTCACAATGGAGCAAAGTATTCACGGCCAATCTTGTATTAACGCAGGCCGATAAGGTGTCCGGTCCGCAGGCCGATAAGGATCGTTTGAAAGCTGAAGCCCATTTTGTGCGCGCCGTGGCGTACTGGACCCTCGCCAACGTGTATTGTTTGCCGTACACGGCTGAAACCGGGAACGAGCCCGGTTTGCCCCTGAAAACAAGCACCAGCTTTGAAGAGGACCTCACCCGCGCATCGCTGGCCAAAACCTATGAGTTCATAGAGGCTGACCTGGCGGAAGCGTTAAAAATAACAGATCCGATCATTAAAAACGGCCGGTTTACTTCATGGCGCGCCAACATCGCCGGGGTAAATGCTTTCGCCGCACGTTATTACCTCATGCGGGGCAACTATGCGCTTGCGGAGCAACATGCCACCACTTCTCTCAACGCCTACAGCGAACTGGTGAATTATAATACGGAAGTCAGTTTTTCTTCAGCCTTGCCACTGAATTTCCCCAGCACGATTTTGGAACCGGCAGATCCTGTAAACTGGAAGGAGTTTACTGCTTTCAGACTACTGTCTACCCAATACGCTGTGCCTTCAGAAGAACTGAAAAATCTTTACAGCACTGATGGAACCGTTGCCGGCAGACAAAACGACCTGCGCTATAAATACTTTGTAGTAGAAGGAAGCGCGGTATTATACGGACTTCCTCCCGCAGATATGTTTGTACATTTTGGATTGCAATCGCTGATGTCCGGAACAACCGTTGGGGAAACCATTGTTACAAAAGCAGAGGCGCAGGCCAGGCAAAATAAAGTGAGTGACGCCATGACCACCATCAATGTACTCAGGGCAAAGCGCATGGATGCAGGGCTTCCCGCCAATGTGATCAACCTCACAGCCGGCAGTCAGGCCGAAGCCATCACCAAACTGTTGCAGGAACGCCGCAGGGAATTGCCCATAACGATGCGCTGGTTTGACCTCCGCAGGCTGAACAACAATGAAACCACTGCCGACGATGTAACCATCATCAGGCAAATGTACCAGTTCAATGATGCGGGTATCATTACTTCACTGCCCCTGGTTACGTATACACTGGAGCCAAAATCCAGAAAGTATGCAGTGATGATTCCACAGCCCGATATATACGCCAGCCAGAATGTAATTGTTCAGAATACCTATTAGAGCGCTTAGGCTTACGGGGTATAAACTGAATCCAATTGAACACAAGTAATATGAGTTCTAAAATGAGTAAAACCACAAAAATGAATTGTAAAAACGCAAGGATTTTATTTTCCCTTCTTGCTATTTTTTTCCTTGTATGCAGCATCAACGCACATGCGCAGTTCAGGAAAAGCAACCTCAATGTGTTGTACGTGGGTGGGTCGGGCGATATTTACGACCAGGTGCCACTTCCAAAGGAAGAAAGGGAAGCCGATATTCAGGCCAGGATCACCGCTTTCGACAATATGCTTAAAAAGTATTTTTCCAGGGTAACGGTAATGCGCGTCGCTGATTATAACGCTGATATGTCGTCCGCCTATGATGTAACCATTATAGACGCGCTTCCGGCACAGGAAAAAGGAACGCCGCTTAAACTTTTTCCTGAAAATTTCGACCTGCCTGTGCTTTTCATTGGCGAAACCAGCGTTAACGGCGCAAAGAACCAAGGGGTGAAATTTGACTGGTATTGCCTGTGCCTGCGGGGCGATGCTTTTAATATCAGGACCAACCATCAGATATTCAAAGGGCCCTTCCCGGTAAAGCTCACTACGAGGCCAAAACCCCTTCCTGTTGAAGCCGCCCTGCTCAATTACAGGGAAGAAAAAACCTTCGCCGATCCCATGCCTATGTGGCCCGTGCAAACGGCTACTTACGACGACTATGAACTTCATTCCAAAGGCATCTTCCTGAGACCAGGAATGATCTCTCATGCAAGTGGTTTCGAAGATTCTCCCGATGCGGAATACATCGCAGGAGGCTCTTCTGCCAAAGACGCGGGCGCACTTGCCATTGGGCGCCACGGTAATTTTTTCCACTGGGGTTTCGCAGCGTCACCAAGGTACCTCACGCCTGAAGCGCAAACTGTTTTGGCCAACGCCATCGTCTACACCGCAGCTTTCAAAGGGAAGCGGGTAATCGCCAAAAAACTTTCGGACCGTATTCAAACTACCCATGATATGGAGGGTAAGAGAGACGCGGCTTCGGAAAAAGCGAAGAACCTGATGGATAACTATTACAAAGCGCTGGCAAAGCAGGCGGAAGACCGGAAGAAAAGTGCGCAGGAAAAGAAAAACAAAGGAGAAAAGCTTAGCCAGGCAGAAGAAAACTTTCTGAAATCCCAGGTGGAGGCGCCTGAACCCATCACCCTCGACGGTTATTTGGGAAGCATGTACCGCGATTTGTACACGAAGTTTGGTACTGATCTGAAAGCTTACCGTCAATATTATGACGAGAATATGCCCTACTTCTATTCGAATGCAAAAGGAGAGGTTACCATTGATGAAGACCTGAAAAGCCTGAAGATCAAAAAAGGAGACATCAAATTATTAGATGTGGCTATCCGTATGCTGGAAACCGGAAAGGATACCGAAAAAGCGAAGCGCCTGCTTGACCGTTACACGCTCGCCACCTTCACCAAGCCCGAAGACTGGCGGAAATGGTACGAGCAAAACAAGCAGAAATTTTTCTTTACCGAAAGTGGCGGTTATTATTACCTGATCAACAGTGATGATAAAAAAACGGAAGGCAACGACTATGGCAAAAAGCAGCAACTGCAGGCTTATAAATCCATTGCGCCCGGTGAAACTTCCGATGAGCATCCGGTAAGCATGGCCGCAGGAAGCGTAGTGCTGGATAATGGCAACAGAGAAATCGTGGTCCGTTTGAAGATACACCCCGGCTACCATATCTACAACTACGTGTCGCCACAGGACCCCTTTATTAAAACGGAAGTAAAAATCAATGCTCCTGCCGGGTATGCACCTGTGGGTGAGTTGAAAACTTCCAACGCTATTCTTTATAATCCAACCGGTACATCCGTGTATAAAAGCGAAGCCCTGTTTGTTCAGGAGGTAAAAGGAAAGGCGGAAGGGGAAGCGCTCTGTGTGGTAAGTTACCAGTGCTGCAACAACGACATCTGTTATCCGCCCGCGGAGGAAACACTAAAAGTTAAATTGTAAACCAGAAATGAAGAAGATCCGTGCCATTACCTGGCGCGGATTTTTTTCAGCTATTGCCCACTTTATCTGATAAATCATGCACAACAAGTTTTTTTTACTGGTAGCGGCTACGCTCGCCTCAGGTATCTGCGCCGCACAACCCAAACCATTCTCTATTAAAGGAAAGGTAGAAGGAAAAACGGATGAATATATTTACCTGTTTTATAAAGATGGAAAGCAATCTGTCAGTGTAATGGACAGCGTGCTCCTGAAAAATGGCGCCTTTGAATTTAACGGCAAACTGGAAGAAGTAACTTCAGCTTACGTGCTCATGGATAAAAGTAACCAGCGGCCGCCCAGGGTACTTCCGGTGTTCATTGCGCCTGGTGATATGCAGCTTGCCATCGGGTACGATAACTTCTCTGAAGGTGTACTCTCCGGCTCTCCGGTGCAGGAGGAACTGAACAGGCTGAACAAGCAGAAAGCATCATTGATGGCCGCGGCGAGAAAAGTGAACCAGGACTATGAGGCCGCCAATAAACTGTATATAAATGCAGTAAAGGAAGGCAAACCCGGGCAGGAAGTAAATGCTTTGAAAGACGCCGCGGAAGCTACCAAAGACAGATTACAGCCGCTGATGGTTGAGATGAAAAAGGTGGACATGGACTATATGAACAAGAACCCGGGTACTTTTGTAGCCGCGCATTTGTTGCAGACCGGACTGAACGAATTCACCTATGAAGAGGCGATGGCCAGGTATGAAAAACTGAACCAGGAAGTAAAAAACACCAGCCTGGGGCAGAATTTATTCAAAGCGCTTCAAAGCCGGAAGCGTGGTTCTCCCGGAGTCATGGCCACAGATTTTACAGCGAAAGAACTAAAGGGTGGGCAACTGAGTCTTTCCGATTTCAGGGGTAGATATGTATTGATCGATTTTTGGGCCTCGTGGTGCGTGCCATGCAGGAAAGGTAATCCTCACCTGATTGCTTTGTACAATAAATACAAAGACAAAGGGTTTGAAATTATTGGTGTTGCTTCCGATGATGGAAGGGAAGACAAATGGAAAGAAGCGATCGCGCAGGATAAGATCGGCATCTGGAAACATGTACTCAGAGGTCACAAAGGCAGCAACGGGGAAACGGCTTCCACACAAATAGACATCTCCAAAGCATACGATATTCCTACGCTGCCTACTAAAATACTCGTGGACCCAACCGGAAAAATTGTTGGACGTTATACCGGAGGGGAAGAACAAGATGCGGCTATGGATAAAAAACTTGTAGAGGTTTTCGGGAAATAGTGCAATTATTTTCGTTCATAAATCAATGCGGTAGCTGCGTAATGATGAATGCCCCGCCTGTGTTGTAATTTAAACACAGGTGGGGCATTTTAGTAAAGGAACAGATCGCTAAAAGCATTTCACCGGAATACCTGGAAGGCCTTACTGATGAATTTTGGGGCCAGTGTTTCTTTCCTTGGCATGTTCAGGTAGAACAACGCGATCAGGTCATTTTCCGGATCAATAATATATTCCGTACCATACAGTCC
>CAMLPA010000295.1 GCA_946481605.1 uncultured Flavihumibacter sp.
AGTTGTTCGGTGAAAGTTTCTCCAAGGCCTTTAACGGTTGTTTTTACTTCCGCGGTTCCCGGTTGCATACCGGCCACCAGTTTATAAACCAGCCTTACTTCTTTTCCGCCCTGCGCCTCTCCCTGTGCAGTGGCGGATCCCACCACTTTTAATGCGCCGCCAACCTGTAGGGTTCCGGTAACCGAAGTGCTTTTGTTCGTGGTATTCATCACGGATACGGGCACTTCAAGGGTATCGCCCGGACTCAGGAACCGGGGAAGCGCTGTGCTCACCACCAGTGGGTCGGCCACTTTCATGAGGTTGGTGGCCGCTCCGAAGCGATCGTCTTTAAATGCGACACTCATGATCCGGAGTTCGCCGGAAAAAGTGGGTACATCTATGTCAAAAGAAACGTTTCCGCTGCCGTCGGCTTTCTTCAGTCCGCTCCAGAATGACACCAGTTTGAAACGCTTGTTGGTAATGGGATTGATTCTTTTTTCCATAGAAAGGCCACCATCACCACCGGTGCTACTTAAACGCTGTTTCAGTTCTGGCAATAATAAGGGATAGATGTCGAACGCGTTTACGCCCAGCGCCCTTGACTGGTAGAAATAAGCATAAGGATCGGGGCTTTTGAAATCAGATATCTGGAGAATACCATTATCTACGGCAGCTATACTTACCATTGCGCCGGGCGCGGCTTTCACGCGGATCGTTTGTTTTTTACCGGAGCGGGTCGCTGCCACGGCATTCACTTCAAGGGGAATCTTCCGGTTCAGTTCTTCCACCCGGAGCGATTGGAAACCGTGTGCCACCGTAAGTGGAATATCGGCTACCTGGTGCGGCTTGATAAGGGTGGCTGTGATGTACACGTTTGGAAGATGGGTAGGATCAATGTTCAGTTCCCAGGTGGCGGTTCTTTTCTTTACTTCCAGGTACTGGTGTGCGAGTACACCGTTGTTTTCCACGGTTACGAGCATTCTTCCATCGAAGGGTGCTTTAAAAAGTATCCTGGCTTTTTCTCCTGGCTTATAGCCGTTTTTATCTGGTGAAATATCCACGTTTCCTTCCGTGTTCACATCAAAACTTCCACCGGCGATGCCCCATGATCCGTAGCTGTAGAAGCTGCGGGCAATGTACGTGGTGGCCCCGGGCATGTACACCCGCACTTCGTAGCTCCCGGGATCGGTTGGTACGAAGGAGAATTGTGATGAAGTGCCCGTAATGTTGATGTCTTTCTCCTGTAGGATGATTTCTTCCGGTTGCGAATCGTACCGGAAATAGCCACCGTTTCTGGTCAATACTGTCTTGTATGTTTTTTTCACCACCCGGATATGTGCTTTTGCACTGACGGGCTGGTCGTTTTTATCCACTGCAATCAGTGGGAAGCGGATCGATTGGCGGAGGGGGTAATAACCGTAATCATCGGCACCCAGTCCCAGAAAATAATCCTGTGTGTACAACGGGAGTTTGTGGTGGCGGCTCACGGGCCTTCCGGATTCATCAAATACGGTGGTGTAAAATGCTGCCTGCAACAGTCCTCTGTTTTTGTATTCGGCGGGTGCGGTGTAGTTAAGCGTGGCGTGTCCGGCCGCATCTGTTTTACCTTCCTGCACCACTTTGTCGTAGAAGTCGCGGTGATTGGCCAGGTTAAAGTCGTAGCCGGGGAATTTTTTTGAACGGAAACTTTGTTGCTGCAATTGAATTTCGGTTTCCCATTTCCGATCGGCCGCGGGACTGCCAAAAAAGTAATCAGCCTGAATGTTCAGTGTCGCGGTTGTGCCGGGTTTCAGCAGTTCCAGTCCTGTGGAAGCCTGTACTTTCAGGCGGTCCGGAACAAATTCTTCCACCTGGAACGGGTAGGTGGTGAGCAGCAGGTCGTTGCCGGTGTACACTTCGAGGGTGTAGGTGCCCGTTAGTGCAGAAGCGGGAATGTCAAGCGTTCCCTCCAGTGCACCTTGTGCATCGGCATTTTTCCGGAGGGCGGTCCATTCTTTACCACTGGGCATCACGAACCTCAGTTTGAGTGGAAGTTCTCCCGGTACTTTCCATTGCTGATCGCGTACGATCATGGCATAGCGGAATGTTTCTCCGGGACGGTACATATCCCGTTCAGCATATACATAAGCATCCAGGCCGGAACTGTGCATCCTTTTACCGCCCACTTCAAAGCGGGAGGTGTTTACACGGGTAGACTGAAAGGGGAGGTAGTTGAAATCGGATGCGGTTTTCACGGTTACCATAGCCGGTTTAAACCCGGATGGTTCCTTGCGGATGTATTTGATTTTGCCTACCCCATCTTTATCCGTACTGCCCACACCCAGTACCTGGTTGTTGCTGCCATACACCGTGAGTTGCGCATCCGGAACCGGGTTGGTAGTTTGAATGGATTGAACGAATACGGTCATGTCTTCGGCACCTTCCCGGGCGATTACGCCAAGGTCGGAGAGTGCCACAAACCGGCTGTCGCGCACCCAGTAATCTTCCATGGAGCGGATGGAGACGTGGTAAATGCCTTTGAAATCCTGTATCCGGTCTTCGAGGTTGAAGTTGAAAAGCCTGCTGTTGCCGTATTTTGGGAGATCGGAAGTATTGATCTCCTTTTCATAGACCACATCGCCTAATACGCCGAAATCTGCATTATCATAGTAGTAATCTCCTTCCTCATCGCGGGGGTAATAACCATATCGCTGCGCGGCGAGCAGGTTGCTTTCATATATTTTGGATACTGTGATCTTCATTTTGGGCACACTCACCACGCTGATCTCCATGTTTCTGGCGCCCATCTTACCCAGATACATTCCCTTGCTGTTGGTGAACCGTATGTCGGGTTCCAGTTCGCCGAAGGCCACCTGCTGGGTGTAAGTTTCTTTCAACACGCCGCCAATAGCGCCTTTCAGTCCTTTATTGATGATCAGTTCGTATGTCATTTCTTCTTTGGCCTGGTCGGCGGTCATCAGGAAGCCATCATCCAGCAAGGTAAACTCCCAATCCAGGGCCGGCTCTGTTTTTACAAATTCTTTCATGCTTTCCCCCACGAGTGGCTGACTCGTTCTAACCTGGATACTGGCGATGTTGCCGCTCAGTTGCGCCTGTACATCCAATACATCAAGCCGGAAAGGAGAGGGGACAGTAACCTCGGCGGTGATGTCTTCCTTCGCTTCATTGCGCCCACCTTCGGGCAATAGTTTTTTGGATATCTTAATAGATAGGGGCGTTTCTTTGTCTTCCACAGGAATATCGGTAAGGCGCACCTGTAAATGATCGCCCGTGCCTGCGGAAATCAGCGCGAAGTTTTTGGTAGCATCACCTGATTTCAGTTCCAGTACTGCTTTCAGTTTTTCGGCATCAACCGGGTGGTTGAACACGAGGTGCATAACCGGCGTGGGTTTGGTGGCATCTGTTTTTGTCCAGGCCACATAACTTTGCGCCAGTTGCAGCGAAGCGGTATAGAAATTTATTTTGTCGCCGTCTTCCACCTTATTGTATTCGGAATAACGGAAAAGCTCATTCGTAAACTTTGCGGTGAAGCCTGTGGCCGGTGGTAACGGTTCTGAAGGAGAGAACACGAGTTTGTCTGGTGTTTCCCAACGGAACCTTCCGTGAATGGCCGGACTGAACCTGATGTATTCCGTAGAATCCCATCTGTTGAGGAGGGAGTCGGGAAAAAGCGCTTTAGAGAAGCGGAATTCCAGGTTTCCCAGTACGGGCACTTCTTCCCGGGCATTGGTTTCGCTCAGTTCAACGGCATTCCGGTTACAGGAGATCAGGAAAAAAAAGGGCAGCAGTAAAGCATAAAGGCGGGCAATGGTACGCATAAAGAATTAAGGTTGTAACGGGAGAAAGGTACAGAATTTAGCACAACTATCTGTAACTTCCCGCTGTTGAAAAAGCATAAAATAAGGGTATATTTTGCAAGGTTCAGGAGAAGCCGTTGGGGAAAGTTCTTCCTTTTCCTGCTGTTGCCTGCTGTTGCCCTTTTTTTCCTGTTGAACGCTTTGTTCCCCCTGCCTGCGCTTAAAGACTATTCCGTGATTATACGCGACAGCAAAGGCCAGTTGGCGCATGCTTTCCTGACCCGCGACGAACAATGGCGGATGTATGCCGAACCGGAGGAGATATCCCCGCTTTTGAAGAAAACACTGATCGAAAAAGAGGACCGCTATTTTTATTACCATTTCGGGGTGAACCCGATAGCCGCCGGAAGGGCATTTTTTCAGAACCTGTTTTCCGGCAAAAGGGTGTCCGGCGCTTCCACGATCACCATGCAGGTGGCCAAACTGCTCGACCGCTCCCCCCGCACCTGGGGCAACAAACTGAAGGAGGTGTTCCGTGCCTTACAACTCGAATGGAAGTATTCAAAACAGGAAATTTTCCAACTGTATTGTAACCTGTTGCCCTATGGCGGAAACATTGAAGGCATAAAAGCCGCTTCGCTTTTGTACCTGGGCAAAGACCCTGACCATCTTTCCCTCGCGGAGATCGTAACATTATCCATCATTCCCAACAGGCCTTCAGCCTGGCGGATCGGGGTACACAATGAAGCGTTGTTTTCCGCCCGCAACCACTGGTTAAAAAAACTTTCTTCCTCCGGGAATTTCACGGAAAAAGAAATCAGCGATGCACTTTCAGAGCCACTGGAAGCCTGGCGCAGACCCGTTCCCAGGCAAATACCTCACCTCGCCCGAAGGCTTTCTGCCTCTGGAACGGATGTGCATACTGCTATTGAAATGAACCGACAGCTCCAGGTGGAGCAACTGCTGCAGGCCTATGTGAACAGCATTACGCACCGGGGTATCCGCAACGCCGCCGCACTGGTGGTGGACAACCAAACAGGCAAGGTGGTTGCTTACGTTGGTTCTTCGGATTTCTGGAAGAATCCGGATGGCGGACAGGTAGATGGCATTACCGCTATAAGGCAACCTGGCAGTACCCTGAAACCCTTTCTGTACGCGCTTTGCATCGACGAAGGATTGTATACGCCCAAATCCATTATACACGATGTG
>CAMLPA010000296.1 GCA_946481605.1 uncultured Flavihumibacter sp.
CGTTATAAGTACCGGCATCGGAAAGCGCGGGACTGAAGCTGAGGGTTCCTGTGCCGTTGCCAGTACTTTGGAAAGCACCGAAGGCGGGCAGGTTGCTCACCTGGATGGTCACCGTCTCAGGATCAGCATCCGTAGCGGAAACAGGCAGGTTCAGTTGTGTACCGAAACGCATGTTCTTTTGATTAATTGCCGTTATCGCTGGCGCGGAGTTCCATGTGGTGGCACTGTCTTCATTGCTGTAAGCTGAATGCCCTCCTTCATTGAAAGCACGCACCATGTAGAAGTAAGTGGTGTTGGCGGGGAGTGTTGTATCCGCAAATGATGTGCTGTTGGCAGCTACTGTAGTAAACAGCGCATAGCCATCGGCGGTATTGGTGGAGCGGTATATTTCAAAGCCGGTTTCGTTGTTGGACGCATCGCTCCATGTGAGGTGAACACGGCTCGTTGAAACAGCAGACGCATTGAGTTGCGCCGGAGCCTGAGGACCAGCAGGAAGATTTTCCGTTCTTACTTCCAGCTTATCGTATTTGTTTTCTTTCAACAGGTTTATTTCTTCCCTGTTAAGTGCTTTCCCGAAGATGGAAAGGTCATCGATGGCGCCCGCGAACCTTCCGGTTCCGAAGTTAAAGGCATTGGTACCATTCACCCTTGCAACAGAAGATGAGTTTGAACCTGCGGCAATAGCGTTAAAGCCCAGTGCACTGTCGCCGGCAACCAGCGTTCCGTTCAGGTATAACTTCAGTGTATTGGTATCATATACAACTGTGATGTGCTCCCAGTTTGTGCTGGTATAAGGAACGGAAATACTTTTACGCACGTTGGCATTGGCCACACCTACGAATATTTTGTTGGAGTCAAGCCTTACTGCCAGCCCGTAATCGCGTCCGCCAATATCAATCACATTCCGGCCACCTGTAAACGTGGTCGCTTTCATCCAGAAAGCCACGGACTTCTTATTGTAAGCGCCCCGAAGGTAATCGTTGGCTACACTTGTGAAGTCAGCATGTTGGTTGGTACCATTAAACACCAGCGCATGAGAGCCTTCTTTTTTATTTGTATTATCGAACAAAGGTCCGCTGGAAGGAACAAGTGGTTTAGCACCTGTGATAGAATCAATATAAGAATTATTCAACCTCCACACGCCAAGTGCATCGTTGTATCCGGGGAAGAAGGCCGATTCTCCAAACTCACCCACAGCACGTACTTTATAGAAGTAATTGGTTGCGGGTTGTAATTCCATAGAGTCGGTGAAGGCTGCATTGTTTGCACCGGTGGTACCTACCATGGTAAAATTACCTGTGGCATCTTCAGACCGCCATACTTCAAAGCGTACTTCGTTGTTACTGCGGTCGTTCCAGGAGAGTTGAACCTTATTGTGGCCCAGTGCAGTAGCGGAAAGCGCACCTGGTGTTGCAGGGGCAACGCCATCGGCAGGCGCGGGATCAATAAAGGCTGAATTGGGCACAGTTGCATAACCTGAACCTGTAAGTGGTGTTCTCCAGGAGAAGGTCATGGATTGGCCACTCGTTCTTTCGAAATATGCGATAGCAATCGGGTAAGTACCTGCCTGTAGGGTGAGCGCTTGTGAGGTAACCGTTGTGTTTCCGTGGTTACCGTCATTGTTCACCACCACAGGTCCGCCTGTATAAGCGTATGGGGAACCAACCTGGTTCAGGTTGCCCAGCCATACCTTACTTCCTTCATCCGATGCTGTGCGGAAATAGTAGGTGCCCGTTACGGGTACAGTAATATAGCCTTCCCAAAGGTAAGAGAAGCGGTCGTCCTGGGTTCTCTCATTGATGCTTACCGCCGGCATTGTGCCAACTGCATAAGGTGTAAGTGAATCGTAATTGGGAAGCGCGGTCCAGTTTTCGGTGGTAATATAGTATTTGAAACTGAGTCCGTTCAGCAAAGGCCGGGCGGTAGCCTGGTTGCTGAAGGCCGATAGATTGCCTGCCGCGTCTTTGGCTTTTACCCGGAAATTAAAGGCAGACCCATGTTCCAGGTTATAAACTGTAATATATGTATTCTCAGTTTCGTAATATTTCAATCCATCAACATACACTTCATAACCAATAACGGCCACATCATCTGTTGATTCGTTCCAGCTTAATTCCACGGCATTCCTGGTGGTGGAAATCACCTGGAGCTGAAGTGGCGTGGTGGGTGCCTGAATATCAGAAAGTGTGCGTGCATTTACTTCATTGCTTACGGCTGAAGCGCCATTGTTGTTGATGGCTCTTACTTTAAAGTAATAAGTAGTGTTGGAACGCAGTTGTTCGATCGTAAAGCCAGCGCTGTCTGCGGCAGTAGTGGTAATAAGCTGGTAGGTGCCGCCTGCAGCATTTGCCATATATACTTCAAAGCCCGTCTCATTATTTACCGGAGCCTGAACCTGGTTCCAGCTTACGCGGACTTTTGTTTTTGAAACAGCTCCGGCACTAACCGAAAGCGGTGCAGGGGGAGCATCGCTTCCATTTGCATTTTTTACAACAAAAGGAGCCGAGAATTCGCTGGCACAACCGTTTTCTTCACTTACCATCACTTTGTATGCACCCGGCTGTTGTACCTGCAGCAATCTTGTAGTACCAAGAACAGTGGTTTCACCTTCTTTTTGCCAGGAATAAGCAATGAATCCTTCCGGCACTTCGAGCTGAACCCCATCAGGATGGGAAGGGGAAGGAATCAGCGGGCTACCTCCACCAGAAATAAAGATTGCGGGCGGAACTGTGGCGCCTTTCTCTTTAATAACTACTGGTACAGGCGACCAGTCTGACCAAACTGTACCTCTTAAAATGCGGCAGGCGTACGTTCCTATAGCAGTTGCAGTGTAAGTATTGCTGTTCGCTCCAGCAATTACCTGTCCGTTCTTGCTCCATTCGTACCCATCAAAACCTGGGGTAACGCCGATAACCTGGCTGATGGTGGTATTCGGACAGAATTCTGTTCTGCCATTCAGCGGCCAGGGGTTTGCCTTATGTGCTCTTTTGATGAAAGGAAGATAATCGGCTTCGGCCCATGCCGTATTCCAACTGCTGTGCCCCAATGTTGGATATTCTGTATAAGTGATGTTCGCTCCGGCAGCTTTAAAGGAGTTCACCACACCACGTGCGGTAAAAGGCGCCGGTGCTTTATCGAGTCCACCCTGGAAAAGCCAGATCGGTGTATATTTTACATTTGCAATGTTGTTGGGATCTGCATCATAGTTTGATACCGCGCTGATAGGGGTACCGGCTGCCACTAAGGTGGGATAAAGTTTCAGCATCTGCCATGTGGCACCGCCTCCGCCCGATAAGCCGTTTACGATCACGCGGAACGGATCCACCCCGAGTTCAGGGATAAAATAATTTTCAATCAGTTCATTGATCGAGTTGTAATGATTGGTATTGAAACCGCCGGAGGATGAACTCGTCTGAGGATAAAAAAGAAAGCCATCGAAACTTCCGTTGTCCACATTGTTCATGAAACGCTGACCGCCATGCACCAACTGGGCTTCGTTATCGTAAATAGATCCCTTCTCTCCAACGCCATGGAAAAATACCATGATGGGATATTTCTTGCCTCTTCCGAGAGAATCTTTGTAGGATTTCGGGAATTTCAGCCTGAAGGACATTCCCTTGTAGAAATAGGCTTTAAATGAAGTGGTATTGAAGGATACCCTGTTTGTTTTCACCCACTTAGACAATGTGCCGAAGGCCGGGGTTTCAGGCGGGGAACTGGCATTGTACACAACAATGGGATCGTCAGGATTCAATACACCTGTTTGCGCATACGCAAAGTTTTCAAGGAGGACGAGCAATAATAATACTGCTAATCGCAATGGAGAGTAGGACTGCTTCATTAACGGACAATTAGTGGTTTGTAGGCACAATAAGCCTTGCGGCATTTTTGAATGTCGGCTCTTCTGGAATACTGAAATTCTGGCAACAATGCTTACCACTGGAGAATTTGCCGGAGCAAACGGTAGTGGCGGTTATAGATAGGAGATAGGAGTTTTCAGGATAGGGTACGCAAATATATAGCAAAGGAATTGAATGTTGCAAGTACCAACAGCAAAATTCACCACATACGGGTGCCCGTTAACATCTCGTTTTCAAAAAACGAACGAGATGTTAACGCGTACACGTATTTTTTAAAATAGTAATGTGATAGGCTCAGCTTAGGTTTAGGCTAATGATGGAACGCTGCTGATGTTGTTGTAAAGTGTATCTCTTTCTACCGGCACCCTGCCTGCCTGTTCTATAAGCATGGTCAGTTCTTTGGTGGTCATCGCTGGCTTTTGTTCTTCTGAACCAGCCATAGAATAGATTTTCGTGGTGTCGTCAATGGTACCGTCAAGATCATTCACGCCAAAAGAGAGGGTCATCTGGGCATTGTTTCTGCCCAGCATAGGCCAGTAAGCTTTCAGGTGAGGGAAATTGTCCATATATATCCGGGCAATAGCGTACATGCGCATGTCTTCCACCACGGTGGATTCGGGTACATTGCTCATTTCATTGTCGCCGTTCCTGAATTTCAGTGGGATGAACGTATTGAAACCGCCTGTTTTATCCTGGAGTTGGCGTAGCCTTTCCATGTGGTCCACGCGGTGAAAATAGGATTCGATGTGCCCGTAAAGCATGGTGGCATTGCTGTGCATGCCCAGGTTGTGCGCTGCTTCGTGTATAGCCAGCCAGCCATCAGCATCCACTTTATCGTCACAAATCTGCTGCCTGATCTCGGGGTGAAATATTTCAGCGCCGCCGCCTGGAAGGGAATCCAGGCCTTGTTCGTGCAGGTACTTCATCCCATCTTCCACAGATACTTTCGCTTTGCGGAACATATAATCCAGTTCAACCGGCGTGAAGCCTTTGATGTGCAGTTCGGGCCGATGCGCTTTGATTTTCCGGAGCAGATCAGCGAAGAATTCCAGCGTGAGCTTGGGGTGAACGCCACCCACCACATGCACTTCGGTTACCGGTTGGCCATCGTATTTTTTAAC
>CAMLPA010000297.1 GCA_946481605.1 uncultured Flavihumibacter sp.
AAATGTTGTCGGAGCAATTGTGCCGTTCTCCCCCCGATGGAATAAAGGTTCCATTTGGGTTGGTTCTTTTTAAGTGTGCCATCGGCTGAAAGCATTCCTGCCACCGCTTCCACGGCATTCATGCTGGTAAATACCACATTCAACTCTTTCGTGGCCAGTTTCTGAACTTGTTTCAGCAACGCATCTGTTTTACGTTCTACCGTTTCAATGAAAGAGATGCCATGTAATACCACGCCCGCCTCAGCAGCTTTTTGTTGCTGAACTGTGGTAACAGGTCGTGTACAAAGCAGGTATGGCGCTTCGTTTTCCATCAGGAAGCGAGGGCTTTTACTTTTTCGATCACGGCTTTTCCTTCACCTGACAGCAATTCTTTTGCCGCTGTGATGCCTGTATTTTTAGCCGCTTCAGGTGAGACGCTTTTATGGATGTCTGCCCACAACGAACCGTCGGTAGCCGTAATGTTCCCGGTAAAAAGAATGTTCCCGTTTTCTTCCCGTGCCCAGGCGCTGATGGGCGTGGAACATCCACCCATCAACGTGTTCAGGAACGAGCGCTCCATATAAGTACACAATTCGGTGAGCGGGTGGTTCAACGGAGCGCATGCTCCGAGCATACGTTCATCATTTTCCCGGCACACAATCATGATGGCGCCCTGTGCGGGAGCGGGCAGCATCCAGTTGAGTTCGATGCTGTTTTCGGGACGGAGGTTAATTCTTTCCAGTCCCGCGGCGGCGAAAATAGCGCCCTGCCAGTTGCTTTCTGCCACTTTACGCAATCTCGTGTTCACGTTTCCCCTCAGGTTTTCAATGGTATGATTGGGAAAATGCCTTAACCACTGGGCCTTGCGGCGTATACTGCTGGTGGCGATCACGGCCTGGGAATTATGATCCTCCATAAAAGCAGTGGCGCCTTTGTGAACGAGAATATCTTTGTAAGAAGCTCTTTCCAGTACGGCGGCCGGCACAATGCCCTGTGCCAGTTGGGTGGGCACATCTTTCATGGAATGCACGGCGATGTCTATCCTTCCGGAAAGCAGTGCGGCATCCAATGTTTTGGTGAAAACTCCCTGCACGCCCATGGCGTAGAGTGGAGTAACCAGGTCCACGTCACCTTCACTTTTTATATATACGAGTTCACTTTCATGGCCCGCATCGCGCAGCAGTTCCTGTACCCGGGTAGCCTGCCATACGGCAAGCTGGCTTTCCCGCGTACCTATTCTCAGAAGCTGGTTCAAAATCTGGTGTATTGTCCGGCGGAAATCAATGCACGCCGGGAGTGATGAAATCGTTGATGGCCTCGATATAATGACATCCACGTTGGTTCTCCCGCCTCATTTTGGTGGCCATCACGTTGATGACTTTCTGGATCTTATCTTCTGAAGTGGCGCAGCATACCGGGGCCGATACGGGCGCAAAGATAGGGTGGCCCTGCATTTCCTGCAGTTTTTCCTTTACAGCTTTCAGCACGGGAACGTGCTGGCGCATGCCCACCCATTCCGCAAATTCGCGCTGGTGCTTGCCGATAATACGTACTGCCTTAGGCACTTCTTTTTCTCTTTTCTGAAGGGTTTCGTCTTTCAGTTTGGAAAGCTCATCCACGTTCACCAGGGTAATACCGGGGATGGTGGCTACTTCAGGGGCCACATTATTGGGAATGGAAAGATCAATAATTGTTTTTTCTCCCACACCATTCAGGTGGATGGGAAGAATGGCGGGGGTTTCCGCATTGGTGGCTACGAGGATGATGTCCGCTTTCTCCACTTCCGCGTCCAGGTCGCTGAAAGCGGCCCAGGAAAGTTGCATGGTTTCGGCCAGCGCCTGCGCTTTTTCGATAGAGCGGTTCATCAGCACGATATCGGTAGCTGGAAGATAGTCTACGAGGTTTTTGCAGGTATTGCGTCCGATCTTACCGATGCCCAGCAGGAGAATGCGTTTGCCTTTTACCTGCGGAATGTTTTCCCGGATATATTGTACGGCTGCAAAAGAAACGGAGACCGTTCCGCCACTGAGGGCTGTCTGGTTTTTGATTTCTTTGGAAGACTGTAATACCTGGTTGATGAGCCTTTCCAGGAAAGTGCCGATGCAGCCGTGCTGTTTGGCGAATTTTGCGGCCAGTTTAAGCTGTCCTACAATCTCATAATCGCCAAGTATCTGGGAATCAAGGCCGGAGGCTACACGGAAAATATGGTTGATGGCATCTTCACCGGCACGGAGGTAGGCGAGTTGGGTGAAGAGCTGGTAGTCGCCCGCAGTTTCGGAGCAGAGCAGTTGGGCCAGGTCTTCAATGTGTTCAGCCACGCCATAAATTTCGGTCCGGTTGCAGGTGGAAAGAATAAAAACCTCACGGATACCCATGGTTTTGGCCTTGAAGAGAATCCTTTCATACTGCTCTTCGTTCACGGCAAAACGCCCCCGCACTGCGGCGTCAGTTTTTTTATAGTTGATGCCGGCAACGTAAAAGCGTGAAATCTCTTTATTACTTCCTCCCATGCAATGCTCTTTCTGAATCAATACGGCAAAATTACCGCTGGTGTTGTTCAAAAGAGATGGTATAATGTCAATCCTCTGTCATAATTAATTGAAAAACACGCAACAATTGCACATTTGCGCTGTTGTATGGACTTTTTCATCGGCTGGATGAGAAGGGATAGAAGGCTGATGAACCGGGAAACGTAATTTTGTGGGATCATTCAGCATTAAGGACAGCAGCTCAACAGGTATCAGTATGAAAAAAGGTATTGTTTTAATGAATCTGGGTTCTCCGGATTCCACTTCAGTGAAAGATGTCAGGAAATACCTCGTGGAATTCCTCATGGATCCCAGGGTGATAGACTATTCCTGGCTGGCACGTACGCTGTTGGTAAAGGGCATCATTACGCCATTCCGGGCACCGAAATCGGCTAAGGCTTATGCTTCGGTATGGACGGAAAACGGTTCTCCATTGATTGTACTGACCGAGCAACTCCGGGACGCGCTCCAGAAAGAAGTGGCCGACCAGGTTACGATCGCGATGCGCTATGGCAATCCCAGTCCACGGGAGGCTTATGATGAACTGATGCTGAAAGTGCCCGGGCTGGAGGAAGTGATCCTGGTGCCGTTGTACCCGCATTATGCCATGTCCAGTTATGAAACGGCTGTGGCTTACGCGAGAAAAATCCATAAAGAGCGGAAATATCCCTTCGAATTGACGGTGATAAAACCATTTTACGATGAGGAGCGCTACCTTGATGCGCTGGCGGATAGTATCCGGTCTTTCCTTCAACAACCTTACGATAAAATACTTTTCAGTTACCACGGGGTTCCGGAAAGACATATATATAAAGGAGACATTACCGGGAACCACTGTCTTAAAACCACGAACTGCTGTGAAGTGGATTCGCTGGCCCACAGCCAGTGCTACCGGCACCAGTGTTTTATCACCACTAGGAAGGTGACGGAAAAACTGGGGATCCCGCCGGAAAAATACGGGTTCTCGTTCCAGTCGAGACTGGGCAGGGATGAATGGCTGAAACCTTATACCGCTGAAAAGCTTGGTCAATTACCGGGTGAAGGGGTGAAAAAACTGCTGGTGGCATGTCCGGCTTTTGTGAGCGACTGCCTGGAAACCCTGGAAGAAATCGCGGAGGAAGGAAAGGAGATTTTTCTCCATGCCGGCGGCGAGGAATTCACGATGATTCCTTGCTTGAATGTGCACCCTGCACTGGTGAATACACTGAAAGAGTGGGTTGAAGAAATTGCAGAGGGGGAGAAAACGATGGTGCTGGCGGAAGATGTAGCTGTATAATTTCCCGAAACCGTAAACAGGATTTCCGCATACCGTAAACATACCTGGCCGTTTTGGCTGCAACTTTACAATACTTTATTGCTCCGTCAATGCAGGCCGGCCGATTCTTCGGAGGGCTGACGAAAAATAGTCTAACAGTCGAAAACATATCCTGCCCGCAAGGGTGGGATTTTTTCTTTACTGGAATTTATGGGTGAACTATACTGGAAAAGAAGAAATGAATTTTCATCTTGAGGTGTACACAAAAACAAAAGCCGCCCGGACAAGGCGGCTTCTTACATAGATCGATCGTTCGTCAGGACATTGCATTCAGGGAAGAGTTCATCAATGCGATATTGGGTATTGTGATATTTGTTTTGTAGAGAATGTTGGACTTTATTTCTGATAATATAAGTAACAACAATGGTGCCAGAATGGGGAGATTGGGTAGAAATGAGGTGTTTTTATAAAAAAAGGAGGGGAGTAAGACTACTCCCCTGTTTTAACCCCTAAACCCTAAACCGTAGAAATATTTAGAAATGTGTTTGTTAGCTGTTGTTATGCTTTGCTGACCATCCATCTGAAATTTCCGTTGCATGATCTTCAAAAACTTTTTTCAACTTCAGATTTACGCATTTTATGTTTCAGAAACTATGCCAAAAATGAAAAATGTGGATAAACCTGGAGGATTTTTCTAAGGATACATACATCTACTTAAGTAATCTCAAATCAACCTTCATTCATCTAACGTTCAGCCTGTTTCATTTATGGCCCGTTACGGAATATTTAACAAACCTGCCGCTGCCGCTATACCGGTGTCACCGGTTGATTAATTTCGTACCTTTGCACCCATTTTTAAGCCAATTTTCAGCAGAATAAGATATATGTCAGCCAGATACAAAGAATTTCAGCAATTAAACCTTCCATCCATCGAAAAGGAAGTCCTGGCGGGATGGGAAGCCGGCAAAGCCTTTGAAAAATCGGTTTCTATCCGTGAAGGTGCGGAGCCATTCGTATTCTACGAAGGTCCCCCCAGTGCCAACGGCATGCCCGGCATTCACCACGTGATCTCCCGCACGCTGAAAGACCTTGTATGCCGTTACAAAACCATGCAGGGGTTCCAGGTGAAAAGAAAAGGAGGCTGGGATACGCACGGACTTCCCGTTGAACTGCAGGTGGAGAAGGAATT
>CAMLPA010000298.1 GCA_946481605.1 uncultured Flavihumibacter sp.
GAAGGAAGGGAAAGGAAGATGGTTTCGCCACCTGAAAGTCCGTTACTGATGATGGCTGCCGTTTCATTGGAACTGTGCACCACCACTTGCTGTTTTTGAAGAAGGCCATCCTTACGCAGGAACACGAAACTTTTCGCGCTTTCAGAAAAAATACTTTCCAGTGGCACCTGTACCACATCTTTGTATTTTTCGGTAAGTATCTTACAGGAAACGGTCATGGCCGGACGAAGTTCATCGTCTTTTGTCATCACGTCAATAAGTACCTCAAATACTTTCGCGTCACTATTTGGCCGTTCCTCCCCGATATTGGCCACGGATTTCACCACACCTTCCAGTTTCTTATCGGGAGAGGCATCAAGCGCAATACTCACCTTCTGGCCCACACGAACACGTTGCACGTCCACTTCGTTTACGTAGGTGAACACCTCCATTTGTGTAAGATCGGGCAAGGTGGCCACCGTCGGGCTCCAGAGGTCGATCTGGGAACCAACAGCTTTTTTCTGCCCGTTCCAGTTCTTTTCGTAAATCACCATACCTCCTTTTGGTGCGGTGATGTTCAGTTGCTGCATCAGGCGCATGAGCCGTTCGTTCCGGTTCATGAGTTGCGCCATATCGCTTCCATAGATCTGGAGTTTGGTCTGGGCCTGAATCTGCTTCGTTTTGTAATTCTCTGTTTTCTGCTTCAGGGTTCTTTCTGTTTTCTCATAATCCAGTTGAACCCTGTTGATTTCGGCGGGTGCCTCAAACCTGCTTTGTTCTTTTTCGAGCACCTTTTGCTTCAGGTCGTATTCCAGGTTCTGGATTTCATCGCGGAGCCCTCTCATTTCAAGCATAGTATCCAGGGTGGCCTGTTTGATCTGCGCGTTCATTTTTTCGATCTCGATCCGCTGCTGGTTGATCTTATCCATAAGAGAACTGTTGTCCAGGCTGGCGACAAATTCACCTTCCTTTACGGTGCTTCCTTCCGCCACCATATCCGAAATCTTGATCTGGTAAACGCCTACCTGTTGTAATTCCGGCGGCGCCATGATCCGTGTATTACTTTTACTACGCAGTTCTCCTGAAGTGGTAATCATCACTTCGAAATCGCCTTTCTTTACCTGGTGTACCAGTTCGGCGGAAGTTTCTTTTTTGCGGAAGAAGATGAAATAGGCAAGCACCGCGGCTGCAATAATGAGCAGTACCACGAATAAGGGTTTATTTCTTTTCATGACTGGGCTAATGGTTAACGCCCACAATTTATATGCAATATGTATGCGCCGCTGTTAGAGCATTGTTAATCCGGATCAACGGTCAGCATTCACTGAGTGAGAGCGGGATATTCACGGCAAGTCCGCCATCAGCGGTCTCTTTGTATTTGCTGTTCATGTCCAGCGCGGTTTCCCACATGGTTTTCACCACAGCGTCCAGCGATACTTTGGCAAAATCAGGAGAACTTTGCAAAGCGAGTTGCGAAGCGGTAATGGCTTTGATGGCGCCCATTGTATTTCTTTCAATACAGGGCACCTGCACCAATCCGGCGATGGGGTCACAGGTGAGACCCAGATGGTGTTCCATCGCTATTTCAGCGGCCATCATGGCTTGTCGTTGTGTGGCCCCCATACTTTCCGTTAAACCTGCGGCAGCCATGGCAGATGAAACACCGATTTCTGCCTGACAGCCACCCATAGCCGCAGATATGGTAGCACCCTTCTTGAAGATGCTGCCGATTTCTGAAGCGGTGAGGAGGAAATGAATGATCTTCTCTTTCGTATAACCATCACAGAAAGCCACATAGTATTGAAGCACGGCGGGGATCACACCGGCAGCCCCATTCGTAGGAGCAGTTACCACTCTTCCGAACGACGCATTTTCTTCATTTACGGCCAGTGCAAAACAGCTTACCCAATCGAGGATGTATTTGAAATCAGTACCACCTGCACGGATCGCCAGCAGCCAACTGTCGTAATCAGAATAAGTTCTGCCCGCCAGCAGTTTCCGGTTCAGTTCCGCCGCCCTTCTTTTCACTTTTAATCCGCCGGGCAGAACACCTTCAGTATGACATCCCTTGTAAATACAATCACGCATCGTTTCCCAGATATGCCATACGCCCGCACTTGTTTCCGGCTCGCTCCGCCAACTCAGTTCATTCTCCGCCACTATTTCGTGGATGCTCATTCCTGTTTTCATGCACCAGTGCATCAGGTCAGCGGATTTATCGATCGGGAACGGCAGTTGAACGGACGCGCTACCACCTTTGGGCGCATTTTCCTGCACCACAAAACCGCCGCCAATAGAATAATAGGTTTCCGCAACGTTCTCTCCGTTTTGCATTTCAGCAAGAAAAGTTACTGCATTGGGATGGAATGGAAGTGATTCCTGGAACAGCATTACAATATCAGAGGAAGGAACGAAATGGATCATCCGTTGCCCGGCAAAATTCAATTCTTCTTTGGCAGCAATTTCATGAATACGATCCTGTAAGGTAGTCGTATCAAAAGTGACCGGATCTTCATTGCAAAGCCCCAGTTGTACCGCGATATCCGTGCCGTGCCCTTTACCGGTTTTGGCCAGTGAGCCGTATAAAAGCACCTGTACTTTTTTCAGGTTTTCCACCCCATGTTCAGCCGCAATCTTATGCGCGAACATAGCCGCGGCCCGCCAGGGGCCTAGTGTATGAGAACTGGATGGCCCCACGCCAATTTTGAACATATCGAATACGGAGATGGATTCCTGTGACAAAGCGCTTATTTTTTACAAATGTAGATGAAAAAACCCCGGAACGAATTCCAGGGTTTACGTATGGATCAAATCTATGTACGAATCAATTGAAGTCTACCAGTTCCACGTCAAATATCAGGATCGAATTGCCTGGAATAACCACTTGCTGCGTTTGCTGATCTTTCACATCTGTGCTGCCATACCCCAGTGCTGGCGGAACGTAGATGGTGATGTTGCCATTTCTTCCTATCAAAGGAATCGCTTTTTTCCAGGCTTCTATCAAACCGCCTAGTTGGAAAGCCGCTCCAGCCAGGTTACTATCGAAAGTTGAACCATTTACCAACTTACCTGTGTATTTCACATATACGCCTCCGCAAATATCTTTTGGCTTTTCCGCAGAACCAGAATCGCTAATACTGTAATAAAGGCCACTGCAATGTTTGGTCGCTACAATGTTATTTGTGTCCAGGTAAGTTTCCAAAGCCAGGACTTGCGCATCAGGGGCTTTGCCTGCACAAGGGTCATAATTACACGCCTGTTCATCTGTTTTCAGGCATCCCGTAAACATTATGGAAAGAATAGACATTCCCAATAAAAACTGCTTCATGCTGCTAATCTGTTTGTACCTTGATTGAATTTGAGCTTTAACCGTTGCACGAAGTAAGTAAATTTATTCCTTCCAGCGCCAGTCGCCCGCAATTTGAAGCGGTTCTTTTAATCCGGCCTGTTCCAGAAAAGTTTTTATGGCGCCATCTTCCAGTCTTACAGCAGGAATTTCCGTGGTGTTGGCCATGGCCCAGATCATCATCGCGGAGAACCTCACCTGGTCTTTCATCCATTCTGGGCGCACCAGAGAAATATCGTCGCAACTGGCATGGTAGCACCTGTAAATGGACGAAGGCATATTGTTCACCGAAGAAGCGGTTGGAATGCCTTCCAGCATAAATGGCTGGTGGTCGCTGTGCAGTCCGGCTCCATCACCTATTTTGTTCTGAAAAACCGTATCTGTTTTACGTATCTGTTCGCCCACTATTTTGAAAAATGAATGCGCTTCTTTTCTGCCGCCAATGTTGAATCCGATGGTTGCACCGGACATATCAAAATTGAACACATATTTAATATTACCGAGCGTATTGCTCTTTTTTGCGTCTTCTACATAGAATTTTGATCCTAATAAGCCTTGCTCCTCTCCCATAAACAGTACAAATTCGATGGTTCTGTCAAAAGAAAGGTTCAGCGCCTTAAAAGTTCTGGCGATGTCAATGATTTCATAAGCGCCGAGTCCGTTATCGGTAGCGCCTGTTGCGAGATCCCAGCTATCGAGGTGCGCAGCCACCACGATTTTCTCGTTAGGGTATTTTTTACCGGGAATGGACGCGATCACGTTCCTGGCTTCGATGGTACCACTGAAATTACGCATGGAAACAGAGGCGCGGAGTGAAGCCGATGCGAGTTGCCGTTTCAGGCGCATGCCATCTTCGTAGGTAATGTTCACGGCTGGGATAGGATTCACCTTTCCGGTAACCGAAGCAGTTCCGGTGAGCAGAATGCCGCCCTCCACCCCGTTAAACAGGATCACACCCGCGGCGCCATACCGAATGGCAAGCGCTGTTTTTTCAGACCGGTGCAGGTTTTTTGTACCGGCAACCGTACTCGGAAGCAGGCCCAACGCGGCGAAAACAATTTTCCCTTTTGCTTTTCCGGGATCAGCCAAATAATCGGCTTCCAGTCCGTTACCCATATCCACCATTTCGTGGGTGATGTCCACCTTTTCGGGAGAATGGCCTAATGCCACGGCTTTTACTTCTTCCTGGCGGCCATCGGGCGCAATGATGTGCAGGTGAATGGATTCACGGCTCCAGCTCTCCGCTTTGAACGGCTGAAACGTGGTGGTGAGGCCATAAGTTTTCAGCAAACGAAAAGCATCTTCTTCGGCCTTTTTTCCATTGGCGGAACCCGTTAAGCGGTGGCCGATTGTTTCCGTGGATTGCTTCAGGTTCTGATAGGCTTCAGAACGTTGCTGTACTTCTTTGTTGATGGAGTTGAACACGGCGGTCTGGTCCTGCGCCTGCACGTTCCATGCAAAAGCCAGTGCAGCCGCAAGTATTATCGGGTTTCTCATAAAGCGATTTGCTGTAAAAATAGGGGAAGCGTTAATTTAAACCAATTGCGTCTTTCAGCCGCGCCTCAAAGAATGGCGCCTTCATCTGGGTCTCAAAAAACTTCCGGTGCTTCGTTTTGTTGTTCAG
>CAMLPA010000299.1 GCA_946481605.1 uncultured Flavihumibacter sp.
CAATATGCCTTCCATTCAACAGGAAGTACTGTTTGCCATGCAACCGGAAATGGCTGCACAGGCCGGTGACGCACCGCCGCCCGCGAAGTTCGGCGCAAGAGATGTAATGGACCTGAGCTGGCGCAACCTGCTGGACGCCTACTCCTGCACCGAATGCGGCCGCTGCTCCGCGGCATGTCCCGCCAATACTACCGGAAAACTGCTTTCGCCCAGGAAAATCATGATGGATACCCGCGACAGGCTGGAGGAAGTGGGAAAGAACATTGACGCAAACAAAGGCAGCTTCCAGGACGATGGCAAAAGTTTGCTGCACAATTATATTACCACGGAAGAACTCCGCGCCTGCACCACCTGCAACGCCTGCGTGGAAGAATGCCCCGTAAGCATCAACCCGCTGGAAATCATTCTTGAACTGCGCCGTTCCCTCGTAATGGAAGAAAGCAACGCGCCGCAGGAATGGAACATGATGTTTGGCAACATCGAGAACAATTTTGCGCCTTGGAAATTCAGTCCCGACGACCGGGATGCATGGGCAAAAGCATAACGCTTACAATGGTTTCTTCTTAACAAAAAACATCCTGTAAGCCTGTATCATCGCGGTAACCGCAAATACGCCGCCAATGATCCAGTGCAAAGTGTTCTGGTTTGCGTTCAGCGTATCCACCATTAACCGGCCACCGAAAATAAATACGGAATTGCCGAACAAAGTGCCGAGGCCAATGCCCGCAATGTAGGTATTGTAAAAGGATTCTTTGGTTTGAAGGATGTTCTTTCCGAACAGCACCGAACTCCATCCAAACCAGAAAGGTATCTGCACAGGATTCAATGCGCTCATGCTTACTCCAAGCCAGAAACGCGGCAGTGTACTGCTGAGGATCACATTTTTTTCCACGACCGGACTGGTAGCCGCCACAAAACTCGCCGCTGCCAGTACCAGGATAATGAGCAAAGTAGCCCATTCAAGCCAGCGGAAAAGTTTCTCCTGTTTTCTTACCCAATCCATGGCCACCAACGACAGGCGAACATAGATCATCTCTACCAGCAGTGCCCCCAATGCGAACAGTAACGCAGGACGTAACCCATCGGTCACCGAAATCTGCATCGCCGCAATATTGAGCGTACCCAACGGCAGAGTGCCCAGGAAACTGATGAACAGACCATAGGAAAAAGCACGGAACAACATGGGCTTGAATTGAAACGTTCTGACTACGCTTTGTGATCGGCCAGCGAAGGTTTGTATGTTTTTTTACGGATGATGTACACTATAATACCCGCAATCACCAAACCGGAGGAGATCAACTCCGCCTGCGTGGGATGGAAACCGAAAATATCGTAGGTGGTATTCACACGGATCTTTTCGATCAGGAAACGCTCTATCCCATTCAGTATAAGATAAACCGCAAACAGGGTTCCGGGCACTTTCAGTTTTGTGCGCATCAGCATGAGCGCAGCGAAAATCAGCAATCCCATCACGGTTTCGTAGAAAGGTGTGGGGTAAACCGGGTTCGCGAGTTCATTGCAATATTGTCCAACGCAACCGGGAATGGGTATGCCTTCACCGTTGACGTTATTGGGATACGTATAACTCCAGATCCAGTCGGGCAACCAGGAATAAGGATTGGGTGTTTTGTTTACGATGCCCCAGTCGCCATCTCCTGAAACCTGGCAGCCAATTCGACCAACAGCGTAAGCGAGCATCAGTCCGGGTGCAGCCGCATCGTTCAGGTGCCAGATGTTGATGTTGTTTTTACGGGCATAATACCAGATGGCTACCGCAGCACAGATGAGTCCGCCGTAAAAAGTAAGACCGCTCGGAGAAAACAAGGCACCAATCGGATCCTGTATAAATTCACCCCAGTTCTCGAGATTATGAAATACTTTGGCGCCAGCAAAACCAAATATCGCGGCGAAGATCACCAGGTCGCCAACCCTGTCGTGGGGCCAGATGCGTACCAGTCTTTCTTCCGGTTGTTTCAGCTTCTGCTTGTTTTTTTCCTGCCATTTGAAAAAAGCCAGCACCGCCCCCAGGAAAAGCCCGGAAAGCAAATGCCCCTGCGAAGAAAAAAGATATTCCTGCGTATTCTCCGTAATGGCGGCATCCAAAAACAGGGTTCCTAATAATTTATACCCGAAAAGAAATCCTATCACGAAATTCAGCAGCAACTCCCCGATACCAGCGGGTTTACCCACCACAATCTTTTCTTCTTTGGGATAAAGCAATCCTTCCCTTTCCTTCCGCTTTAATTCACGGGTAAGCACAACCGCCGCACCTATAAAAGCCAGTGCCACAAAGAAGCCAAACGAATTCACAAAACGAAGGAATTTCCATTCCACACCAAACAGGTCCTTAAATGCGAAGTATAGGTTGGGATACATGAATGTTATTTGGTTAAGATTCAATTTACAATGATATAGAATAAAGGGGAAGTGCGAAAACCGGGCATCATAAAATATTGCACCGGTACAAAATAAAAACTCCCCCATGACTGGAGGAGTGCTGTATCGGAAAGTTATTTACGGGTATAATTAACCGCAGTACTGTTCGAAAGCGCCAATCAGGTTGTGCGCGATCATTTGTGCGGGACGCCCTTCGATCTGGTGTCTTTCGATCATGTGGACCAGTTGTCCATCCTTGAACAAAGCGATAGCGGGTGAGGATGGTGGATAAGGCAGCAGGTGTTCACGGAGTTTGCTTACCGCGGCTGTATCGAAACCGGCAAAGCTCGTGGTGAGCCTGTCGGGACGCTTGCCACTATTCGCAACGGCCATCAATACGCCCGGACGCGCGCTTCCTGCGGAGCAACCGCATACAGAGTTGATCATCACCAGTGTGGTGCCAGACTGTGTAAGCGTATTCGTTACCTCTTCAGGTGTAACCAATTCATCAAATCCGTTATCTGTAAGTTCTGCCTTCATCGGCATTATTAATTCTGCTGGATACATACTTTTTCGTTTTTTCTTATTTCGATATGCAAATATAGGATGATTAGAATGGATTAAAATAAGACATTATGTCGCTAAAAATCAGCCATTAACGACATTAAGTCATACATATTGAACCGTATTCCGTCAAATTTTCTTTTGACAAGCCTGTTTTTTCAACTGGTACCTGATTTGATCTATGCCTACCGTTCCATCAAATTCAAAAACAATAAAAAAGAATAGCTATGACACTGGTAAAAGTTAACAACCGCCCCGCAAACAATTTGTTTGACGATTTCTTCAATTTTCCTGCTGTATTCGGAAAGCACGCTTTGGCCGGTTCACAATTCCACCAGCCAGCGGTGAACATCGTTGAAAAAGCCGAAGGCTACCAACTTGACGTGGCAGCACCAGGTTATGAGAAAACTGATTTTAAAGTGAATCTGGAAAACGACCTGCTCACGATTTCAGCAGAGCGGAAAGAAGAAAAAACCAATGAACAGGAAAGAGCTGTTCGCAGGGAATTTACCACACAGTCTTTCAAAAGAAGTTTCTCCCTCGACGAAAAAATTGATGCAGCAGGCATCACAGCGAAGTATGAAAACGGCGTGCTGAAACTGTTCCTGCCCAAAAAAGCCGAAACAGCAACCCCACAAAAATCTATTGAGATTCAATAACAAGATAAGTTTAGTTCATAAGCAGTTGGTTTGGTTTGATATCCTCCCCGTTCCCGGGGAGGATTTTTTATACCTATTTCACACTGATTTTGTGCGGTTTGTTTTAACTTCGGCCCTTGATCAGACGGCTACATAACACACAAAATCCAAGATGAGGAAACGCATTCAAAAGTCCGGGCATATATTATTATGTTTCCTGGTACTCTCGATGAGCAAGTTTGTAAGGGGCCAAGAACACGGCGACAGCACGGTGATCAGAACAGACACAACGTACCACCCGGTTTTCCTGGATACCGCCCTCCGGATCAGGAACCTGAATCCTTATGTCACCCTGCACGTAGATTCAACCCTCACCTACCAGTTCGAGATCAACAAAAACGATGGGAAATATTTCTGGTTCCTCCGCAATTCACCGGTGGGACTAAAAATCAATAAAGACAACGGCACCCTTTCGTTCAAGGCGGAAAAATCGTTTTTCCTTTCGGGAAAGCTCAAATACGACTACGATTACCGGGTAAACATTGGGGTGCAGAATCTTTCGAATCCCGAAGAAAGAATAGACACTGTTTTCACCCTGGTATTCTACAATACCGAGATCATCCCTTCCCGCGTAAAGCCCAACGTGAACAATACGCTTTACGTGGATGAAGGTGATACCATCAATTTTAAAGTACAATGTGATATCGGAAGTTTCCCGATCGAACAGATCACGATGCTCTCGAACATTCCGTTGAAAAATTATACGGTGGTAAAACAATGTGACGACGATTTTATCTGGTCGCCACCATACGATTTTATCAAGGACAATGAAAAAGAGAAAGAGAAAACACTTTTACTCTATTTTGTAGGCTCCAATAAATTCCGGGCGAGAGACACCGCTATTATTAAGATCGTTGTAAAGGACGCGTTGAACTATCCGCTTGCCCTCCAGGAATACGAGTACGTAAGGAAGAACCTGAGCAGTTATGTATTGCAATTAAAATATACGTTCCTGCAAATGGACAAGCGGTTGAAGAAGACGAAAGGTACACGTACCACTTTTGAACTTTCCTCGGCAGCCACAGCTTTGGGAGGAACCGTATTCTCTTCCCTGCCTACCGATGGCCAGAAAACAGCAGGTAAAATACTCCCTGGCGTTGGTGTGGCCATGGTGCCCGTAAAAGAAAGTGTTGCGCCAACCAAACAGGCTGAACAGAACTCCGCAGCGGTGGTAAGAAGCAGCATCAAGCGGCTCGAATACAACCTTCAGAATAATTCACTGATTGGCGAAGAAGATCCGGATATCAATACCAAAGCGCAGAACATGCGCAATGAGATGAAACAAATTCAGGTGCAACTGGTAGATGT
>CAMLPA010000300.1 GCA_946481605.1 uncultured Flavihumibacter sp.
CCGATTTCTTTCAGTACATGCACATATTCCTCATAGCCCAATCCTGCACCATTGTATTTTTCCGGCACCAGCACGCCCGTTAATCCCAATGCCCCCATTTCCCGGAAAAGCTCCCGCGGAAAATGCTGCGCCTCATCCCATTCCATTACATGTGGCCTGATGTTCCTTTCAGCAAAATCCCGTGCTATCTGTGCTACCTGCGCTGTTAGTTCCGATTGTGCAAAGTTCATGTATCATTGTAGTTGTACCACAATGATAAGGAGTTTGCCGTTAAAAAACTAACAATCGTTAGTCATTTTTAAAAAATATGTTAGTTCCTGAAATCAAGGTATTCCCCCAACCAGTTCACCTGCACCGAATCCAATGACAGCAACTTATGCAACTCCTCCACGTCTTTAATGACTCCATGCTCCTTCCGGTACGCCACCAGTTGCTTCGCCAGTTTCCAACGGATCAGCGGGTGTGCCGCCAGTTCCTCCTCCGATGCGGTATTCACCGGTAACCGACGCACTTTCCCCGGACTTTCCTTCAAAAAAACCACGATCTTCTGAAACACGGAATCCTTCAAACCATAGGTTTGCCCCACCTGCTCCTTTCGCACGAATCCGCCCAGTTTCTCCCGGAAAGCGATGATCCTTGCTCCCAGTACCTGCCCTATCCCCGGCAGGGCATCCCATTCTTCCAAACCGGCTGTATTGATATCTATTGAAGGCGGGGGCTTTTTCGGCGGGTAATAACTGTTGTTGCTACCCGGTAAATGTTTATGGGCAGCGCCACCTGTTGTATAAGGTTGCTTTCTTTCGTAAGTAAATTCAGGATAAGCAGGTAATGCTGTATCCCGCTGCAATGCTGCTTTCTTTTCCTTTATCGTTCCTAACAATGAGGCCAGTTGAGCATCCCCCAACACCACTTCTTCCTCCTTCCAGGGGTTCCACCAGGGAAAACTGTACACCACAAGTATCAATCCCACAAGCACCA
This sequence comes from uncultured Flavihumibacter sp., assembly GCA_946481605.1. The sequence continues at coordinate 979 of CAMLPA010000300.1, forward strand.
GCACGCCCGTTCTTTCCCGGGCGGAAAACATGAACCACTCCCTCCATTTCATAACACACTGTTTAAGCATGTAAAATTAAGGGCGCGTTCAATACCAGACAATCCGTATTTACACCGTAATTTTTAACCCGTCGTAAGCAAGATGCATACCTTCGGGTAAAGCTGCAGACACATCTTCGTGTGTGCCTAACTGGTGGCTGATATGCGTGAAGTAAGCGGTGGGTATATTCAGTTCCTGTACCAGTGTTATGGCCTCTTCCAGGTTAAAATGAGAGATGTGTTTTTCCTTCCGGAGCGCATTCAGCACAAGCACTTTACTGCCCCTTATTTTTTCTTTCTCGGCCTCGTCAATTTTATTGGCATCGGTGATATAGGTGAAATCACCGATCCTGAATCCCCATACCGGCATTTTCATGTGCCATACCATAATGGGGCGCAACGTGATGTCACCGATCGTAAAACGCTCCATGCCAATGGTGACCAGTTCAATTTCCGGAACGCCGGGATATTTTTTGTCTGCAAAAGCATAAGGAAACTCCCGCATGATCACTTCTTCGGAAGCATCGTTGGCATACACTGGCATGGCGCGTTTCATAAAATAGTTGAAAGCGCGCACATCATCCATGCCGGCGATATGATCTTTATGAGAATGGGTGATCACCACGCCGTCAAGTTTGCGCACATCCGCACGCAACATCTGGTAACGGAAATCCGGTGTGGTATCAATAACGATGGTGGTTGAAGCTGTTTCCACCAATACACTGGAGCGGAGTCTTTTATCGCGGGGATCCGGTGAAGTACATACACTGCACGGACAGGCAATCATCGGAACGCCGCTGCTGGTGCCGGTGCCCAGAAAGGTGATATGGTAAGCCCCTATTCCGCTCATCAGGCTTCCTGTTTCTCGGCAGCATGGCGCGCGATCACTTCTTCATAAGTTTTACGCGTATCCGGGTGCAGGAACCCGGGGTCAAATGAAATATTCGCGATGATATCTATCAATGTATTGATCCTTCCCTCCAGTTGCAGAAATTTATTAAGCACCACCACTTTCCTGTCTTCCAGGATGCAGTAGCCGCTCTGGAAAGTACCGCGTTCGTAACGCACCACATACTCCATTTCGTCGAGTATCTTTTCGATCTTGTTTAATGTCGCCTGGTTGTACTTCATAGCCTAATCTCCGTTTTTACAGGTTCACAAATCTACGGCAGGCAGTTGGTGGTAAGGGATAAGTTTTTACACAGGTTGTGGAAATAATTCTGACCTCCTACTTACTGCTCATCTTTATCACCGGTACAATCATTTCTTCCATGCTGATGCCGCCATGCTGAAAACTGTTCCTGTAATAGTTCACAAAATGATTGTAATTGTTGGGATAACAAAGGTAGCCGTCTTCTTTCGCGAAGATAAAGGTGGAGTTTACCGTGGGCGAAGGCAGACCGATATCTTTGGGTTCCCGGAACGCCAGTACGTCCTTATTGTCGTAGTTGAGGTTCCTGCCGTGTTTATAACGCAGGTTGGTGGTGGTTTGTTTGTCGCCGATCACTTTGTACGGTGTTTTCACGCGTACCGACCCGTGATCCGTTGCCAGCACGATGCGGATTTTTTTATCCGCAATCTTCTTCAGCGCCTGGTGCAGGGGAGAATGTTCGAACCAACTGGCCGTGAGGCTGCGGTAGCTGATCTCGTCGCTGGCCAGTTCTTTCAGTACCTCCATTTCCGTACGCGCATGACTGAGCATATCCACAAAGTTGTACACGATCACATTCAGGTCGTTACTCATCAGGTTATGGATATTGTTCACCAGGTTGCTGCCATCGTGGTGGTTCAGCACTTTGGTGTACGAATATTTAATGTCTTCCCGTTTTAAAGCCCGGAGCTGCGCGCGGAAAAACTCCTCTTCATACAGGTTTTTTCCACCCTCATCGTCATCGTTTTTCCACTGTACCGGGAACTTTTTTTCTATATCTGCCGGCATCATGCCCGCGAAGATCGCGTTGCGGCAGTATTGGGTAGCTGTGGGCAATATGCTGTAAAAAGTTTCTTCTTCCTGTATCCTGAAATTCTCCGCGAATATGGGCTGGATGGCCTTCCACTGGTCGAAACGCAGGTTGTCGATCAGGATAAAAAATACAGGTGTTCCTTTCTCTACGTGCGGCAACACTTTATACTTCACCAACGAATGCGACATTACAGGGGCCTCTGTACTTTTAGGGTGCACCCAATCCCCGTAATTCCTGGAAATATATTTGTAAAACTCTGTATTGGCTTCCTGCTTCTGGGTTTGCAGCACTTCCTGCATTTCAGGGCTGTCGCTTTTCTCCATTTCAAGTTCCCAGTACACCAGTTTCCGGTAAATCTCCATCCATTCGTTGTAATCCGGGCTGCTGTTCAGCGCCATGAAGAGGTTACGGAACTGCTGCTGGTAAGCCGAAGTCGTCTTTTCAGCCACCAGCCTTTTGTTGTCGAGTATCTTTTTCAGGCTCAGCCAAACCTGGTTAGGATTTACGGGTTTTATCAGGTAATCCGCAATCTGGCTTCCGATCGCCTCATCCATCAGGTTTTCCGTTTCATTTTTCGTAATCAGCACCACAGGAATCTGCTGGTTCACCTCTTTGATCTTGGCCAGGGTTTCCAGTCCGGTAATGCCGGGCATGCTTTCGTCCATCAGCACCACGTCAACCGGGGATTCACGTACATAGTCAATGGCATCGAACCCATTGGTTAACGTATGCACTTCATAGCCCTTGTTTTCCAGGAAAATTTTCTGCGATTGCAGGCTTTCGATCTCATCATCCACCCAGAGTATCTTTGCAATTCCCATTTTTATTGTTTAAACTATTATTCGTCAATTATTTATGAGGTCATCTTTGGTTTTTCATAGCGGCATCCTTGCGTCGCACTCTTCTACTTCATCGCTATGGGCAGCCAGCCGCTTTCTACGAAACCACCCGTAAATAAAGGGCATCTGTAAATTTAAGTGATACGCCCCGGCATTTCGTACTTTTGCGCACTATTTAACCACGTCTTTAACAATAAATATGGTGCCTGCTACCAGGAAGATCATCAACGACCCCGTTCACGGCTTCATTACGCTGGATACACCGCTTATCCGGAAGTTGGTGGCACATCCTTTCTACCAAAGACTGCGCCGCATCCACCAGATGGCCTTCGCCCACCTGGTTTATCCCGGTGCCGTCCATACCAGGCTCCACCATTCGCTTGGCGCGTACCACCTGATGTATTGTGCCCTCAACGAACTGAAAAGTAAAGGCGTGGACATCACACCCGAGGAAGAGACCGCCGCGAAAGCAGCCATATTACTGCACGATATAGGACATGGTCCTTTCTCCCACGCCCTGGAACAGGTCATCATCCGCGACGTACACCACGAGTCCATCTCGCTGATGATCATGCAACACCTCAACGAAGCATTCGGGGGTGAACTTGACCTCGCCATCCGTATTTTCACCGACCAGTACGAAAAACCCTTCCTCCACCAGTTGGTAAGCGGTCAGTTGGATGTGGATCGCCTCGACTACCTCACCCGCGACAGCTTTTTTACCGGCGTTTCCGAAGGCGTGGTGGGCTACGACCGGATCATAAAAATGCTTACCGTCCACAACGGTCAACTGATGGTGGAGGAAAAAGCCATCTACTCCATCGAAAAATTCCTCGTTTCCAGGCGGCTCATGTACTGGCAGGTGTACCTGCACAAAACGGTACTGGGTGCTGAAAAAATGCTGATCCGCATCCTCGAACGCGCCATGGAACTGATGCAGAACGGTGATAACCTCCGCGCCCCAACGCCTGCCCTGCAGTTCTTCCTCGAAAACAATGGCCAGAAAGACCTGTTGAAAACCAATCTTTTGCACTTCTGCCTGCTCGATGATACGGATATTCTCGCGGCGGTAAAAACCT
>CAMLPA010000301.1 GCA_946481605.1 uncultured Flavihumibacter sp.
ATTAATTTGCACCCATGTTTTACGCATTCAAAGGATTTCGGCCGGTCGTTGATCCATCTGCGTTTGTGCATCCATCTGCAGTGGTTACGGGGAATGTAATCATCGGAAAGAACGTGTACATAGGTCCCGGCGCTGCGCTTCGGGGCGATTGGGGCGCAGTGGTAGTGGAAGATGGCTGTAATGTGCAGGAGAACTGCACACTACACATGTTTCCGGGCAAGCAGGTGGTGCTGCGGGAAGGCGCGCACATTGGTCATGGTGCCGTGATCCATGGCGCAGAGGTGGGAAAGAATACTTTGGTGGGTATGAACGCGGTGGTGATGGATGATGTGGTGATAGGGGAAGAATCTATTATAGGAGCATTGAGTTTTATCCGTGCGGGAGAACAGGTGGCGCCAAGAAGCCTGATGGCAGGAAACCCGGCAAAGCTGATCAAACAGGTGTCGGATGAAATGTTGCAATGGAAAACCCGGGGAACGGCTTTGTACCAGGCCCTTCCCGATGAGATGCGTGCATCCTGGGAACCTTGTGATCCTTTGCACGAGGTGGAGCCCGGTCGCCCGTCGCAGGAAGTATTGTACCAAACCTGGAAAGAACTGAATACAAAGCAATGAACTGGATCATCTTAATTATTGCCGGCTTTTTTGAAGTAGGCTTTGCCACCTGCCTGGGAAAGGCGCGCGAAACATCGGGGAGTGCTGCCGCATGGTGGATGACAGGCTTTTTTGTTTGCCTTATCATCAGCATGTATGGGTTGTACAAGGCCACGCAAACCTTGCCCATAGGAACGGCGTATGCGGTATGGACAGGTATCGGGGCCGTGGGCACCGTGCTGATGGGGATATTCTTTTTCAAAGAACCTGCAGACGCATGGCGGTTGTTTTTCCTGACCACCCTTATCGCCTCCATCATCGGGCTGAAAGTGGTTTCGCACTAAAGGCGGTAATAATTTAATACTTTCGCAGTTCCGGGAGGAACGAGTGTAATGGAAAAAACAAACTTTGTAGATCAGATCAGGATATTCTGCCGCTCCGGACACGGAGGTGCGGGCAGTAAACATTTTATGCGGACTAAATTCAATGCCATGGCTGGCCCTGATGGCGGAGACGGTGGCCGTGGCGGCCACGTTATCCTTCGTGGCAACAGCCAGTTGTGGACCCTCCTTCACCTTCGTTATTTCAAGAATGTGATCGCGGAGAACGGTACGAATGGCAGTGGCAACAACAGTTCCGGACGCTTCGGAAAGGATGTGTATATAGATGTGCCGTTGGGCACAGTGGCGCGGGATGAAGAAACCGGAGAACAGGAAGCCGAAATTCTCGAAGATGGCCAGGAAATCATCTGGATGCCCGGCGGAAGAGGAGGGCTTGGCAATAGTAATTTTAAAACGCCCACCAACCAGGCGCCAGAATACGCACAACCGGGCGAGCCGGGAATTGAAGGATGGAAGGTTCTTGAACTGAAAGTATTGGCCGATGTGGGACTGGTAGGTTTCCCCAATGCCGGGAAATCAACACTGCTCAGCACAATTACTGCGGCAAAACCTAAAATAGCCGATTACGCGTTTACCACGCTTACCCCGCAACTGGGCATGGTGGAATACCGTAACGAGCGTTCTTTCTGCATCGCCGATCTTCCTGGTATCATAGAAGGAGCGGCAGAAGGAAAAGGGCTCGGACACCGCTTCCTACGGCACATTGAGCGGAACTCCGTGTTGCTGTTCCTGATTCCCGCAGATAGTGCCGACCACCGGAAAGAATTCAACATCCTCAAAAAGGAATTGGAGGAATACAACCCGGAAATGCTCCATAAAAAGTTCATTATCGCCATCTCAAAAAGTGATATGCTGGACGATGAACTCAAAGAAGCGATAAGCAGAGAGTTGCCGAAAGATATCCCGCACCTGTTCATCTCGTCCGTAACACAACTCGGGTTGCAGCAACTGAAAGATGTGTTGTGGGAAGCGTTGAATGAAAAGACGATGGCCGGTTAACGCTGGTCGAAGTCGATTTCCACTTCAGCACTGCGGGGATGCGCCTGGCAGGTTAATACAAACCCTGCTGCGAGTTCATCCTGTTCCAATGCGTAGTTGATTTCCATGTCCACTTCGCCTTTTACCACTTTCGCGCGGCAGGTACAGCATACCCCGCCTTTGCAGGCGAAGGGCAGGTCGGCTCCTTTTGCCAGTGCCGCGTCCAGTACTGAAACGCCGTTCCAGGGCAAATCGAAGGAGAACGCGTTCCCGTCCAGCTTGATGGTGACCTTACTCGTTTTACCCAGATTTTCTTTGGGAATGATGGGCTTGATACCTGAGGTTTGTCCCGGCGTATTGAACAATTCGAAATGAATATTTTTTTGCTGCACGCTTGCTGCTTCCAGTGCTTCTTTCACAGCGAAGATCATGGTCTCGGGTCCGCAAAGGTAGATGGCGTGCATTTGCAGCGGATCGATGAGTTTGGGGAACAGTTGCCGGCATTTTTCCGCGTCTATGCGGCCGTTGCCAATGGGGGTGTCCGATTGCTCCCTGCTCAGGATATGGATAACGCGGAACCTGGAAACGTATTTGTTCTTTAGGGCCTCCAGTTCTTCGCGGAAGATGATACTACCCCTGTTCCTGTTGCCGTACACCAATGTAAAACTGCTCTGCGGCTCCGCAACCAGTGTGGTTTTGATCAACGACAATACAGGCGTGATCCCGCTTCCCGCGGCGAAAGCGAGGTAGTGCCTTTTTGTACCTGAATCCAGTGGTGTGAAGAAGCGTCCGGTGGGCGGCATTACTTCCAGCACATCACCGGCTTTCAGCTTTTTGTTCGCGAAGCCGGAGAAGGCGCCGTTGAAGACTTCTTTAATGGCCACCCGCAATTCGTTTTCAAAAGGAGCGGCGCAGATGGAGTAGGACCTTCTGATCTCTTCTCCGTTAACCTTAGTCCGGAGCGTAATGTTCTGGCCCTGGGTGAAACGGAAGGTGTCTGCCAGTGCTTCGGGTATATCGAAAGAGATGGAAACGCATTCGGGTGTTTCTCTTCGTATGTCTTTGATCGTTAGGGGATGAAAATGTACGGCCACGGTAATTATTTCTTTATTCCTTCAATGAGATACTTCACCATATTGTCTTCCATTGTTTCGGGTGGAATCGACTTACGGGAGCGTTGCCAGGATTCAAGTCCGCTGATGGCAGAGAGAATGGTGAGCACGGCTACGTAGGGTTCAATGTTTTTCATCTCTCCCTGTTGTATCCCTTTTTCGATCAGCGCCGCGAGTCTTTTCCGGTAGCTGCGTCGCTGGTTGAGGAAGTTGGACAAATAGGGTTCGGGCAGGTGCCGCCACTCGTGATCGGAGATGTACACATTTTCATACTGATCCAGCATCATGCGGATATGGAAACGGATGATGGCTTCCAGCTTGTGCAATGCGGGTTCCTCACTGTGTTCGATGGCATCGATATGGGTGATGAACTGGTTGGCCACCCGGAAGCAGATTTCCTGGAGCAATTCGGCTTTGGATTGAATATGGTTGTACAAACTGGCGGCTTCCACGCCTACCTGTTCCGCCAGGTCGCGCATGGAGGTGGCGCTGAAACCTTTTTCGCGGAAAAGATGAGAGGCGGTCTCAATAATGGCCTCCTTCTTCGTGCTGTTTTTGCGGCTTTTGATCTTAGACATACCTTCCAAAGATAAGCTAAAAAAGCTAACGGTCGTTAGGGTTTGCTGCTTACTTCCCTACATATTTCTCAACCGGTAACCGGTTGGCGATGGAGCGGGCGAGGGTCATTTCATCCGCATACTCCAGTTCTCCGCCGAAAGAAATACCCCTTGCGATGGTGGTGATATTCACCGGGAAAGACTGGAGTTTTTTCTGGATATAGTAGATGGTGGTATCTCCCTGTATGTTGGGGTTCAGGGCGAAAATCAGTTCCCGCGTACCTTCCGTGCCTACTCTTTTTACAAGGGATTCTATGTTCAACTGATCGGGACCAACGCCATCCAGTGGTGAAATCACCCCGCCCAATACATGATAGGTGCCGCTGAATTGCTGGGTGCTTTCAATGGCGATCACATCGCGGATATTTTCTACCACGCAAATAGTGTCCTGTTTCCGGAGGGGATTGCTGCAGATGCCGCAGGTGTCTGTATCCGAGATATTAAAGCAACGTTTGCAGAATTTGATCTCCTGGCGCATCTTCACGATGGCTTCTCCGAACCGACTGGCGTGTTCCGGGTCTTGCTTCAACAGGTGCAGCACCAGGCGGAGCGCGGTTTTTTTACCGATACCGGGCAACTTACTGAACTCCGCAACGGCGTTTTCGAGCAGGGAAGATGGAAACTGCATGGCGCAAAGATAGTTACAATTCTACGGAGAGTTCGTTGTCCCAATTGGCTTTTACCGATAGTTTCTTTTCGTAGGGACGCACCCTTTCCGGTTGTTTCCGTCCTCCGAAGAAGCTGCCGGGGTCCCATTTGCCGTTGTTGTTTTCATCAATCAGGATCCGGAGTTCGTATTCGCCGGGCGGGAAAAGTTCCCTGTACACCACACCTGCCGAAACTGGTATGGATGCTTTTACTTCATTGTTGGCCACCAGTTGTAATACGAGCGGTGTGCCGCCTGCATTGTAATTGGTGAACCGGAGCCGCAGACTACCATAATCACGTTTGCGTTTGGTGGTGAACGTAAGCGTATCGGTTGGCAATGAACCGCCCAGTGAGTCGATGACCGAACCTTCAGTAGAAAGCAGGTTGAACCCGGTTTCTGCCGGCCAGGCATAGGTGAGCGTAAGTATGGTGCGGGAAGTATCCAGTGCATAAGTGTAGCCGCTGACCGGTTTATACGTGGAATCGGTCAGTTGAAGTTTCGTGGAATCGAAGGTGGCGATGGGCCT
>CAMLPA010000302.1 GCA_946481605.1 uncultured Flavihumibacter sp.
GAGGAGTTCGACCAGTTGCTGAAGATCATCGCCGGACTGGAGGAACTGCTCGGTAACGAAGGACTGCGTTTCGATCTCATCAAAAAGGAACTCGAAGAAGTGAAAGAGAAGTTCGGTGATGAACGCAAAACCGAAATCACTTACCTCGCCGATGAAATGAATATCCTTGATTTCATCGCGGAAGAAGATGTGGTGATTACGATCTCTCACCTTGGTTATATCAAACGTACTTCGGCAACGGAATACCGTCAGCAAAAAAGAGGTGGCCGTGGCGCGATAGGTGGTCGTACCAGGGAAGAAGATTATATCGAACACTTGTTTGTGGCCTCTACGCACCATACGTTGTTGTTCTTCACGGAAAAGGGCCGTTGTTTCTGGTTGAAAGTGTATGAAATTCCGGAAGGAGAGAAAAACAGCAAGGGCCGTGCGATCCAGAACCTGATGCAATTGCCGCCGGACGATAAAGTGCGCGCCATCATCGACATCGCTAAATTGCAGGATAAGGAATTCGTCAACAGCCATTACATAGTGCTGTGTACCAAAAAGGGGATCATCAAAAAAACCCTGCTGGAAGAATTCAGCCGCCCGCGCCAGAACGGTGTGAACGCCATCACGGTAGTGGAAGGCGATCAACTCCTGGAAGCAAGGCTCACCAACGGTTCCATGGAAATTATGCTGGCTGTGAAGAGTGGACGTGCCATTCGTTTCCCTGAAGCAAAAGTTCGTCCGACCGGACGTGGCGCTATCGGAGTTTCCGGTATCGAAGTAGACGATGAAAACGATGAGGTGATTGGCATGGTATGTGTTTCTAAAGAAGATAAAACCCGTACCATACTGGTGGTGAGCGAGAAAGGATTCGGAAAAAGAACGCCCCTTACGGATGAAAGCGGAGAAGATGTTTACCGCATCACGAACCGCGGTGGTAAAGGCGTGAAAACCATGAGTGTGACCGATAAAACAGGTAGCCTTGTTGGTATTCTTGATGTAACCGAAAAACAGGACCTGATGATCACCTGTAAGAGTGGTATCACCATCCGGACTGCCGTTGTGGACATCAGGGAAGCAGGCCGCGCCACACAGGGCGTGAAGTTGATCCGCTTGGATGAATCCGACGCCATCGCCGCAATTACTGCTATCGATGAAATTGAAGAAGCTGAATTGGTAGAAGGCGAAATAACGACGGAGGCTGCGGAAGGAAGTACGGACGTGGCTACAACTCAGTCCAAAGAAGGAGAAGAAAATAGTGGAGATACAACGGAACCGGAAGAAAATTCATCTAACGACTAAACTACATACAGAGAAATCAAAATTATAAACATGAAAAAAATTTTGCTCGCTTCCATGATTGCTGTCGTAGGTTTCAGCGCCAGCGCACAAAACCTGGACAAGGTGAAAACGCTGCTGAAATCGAACAAATTCGAAGAAGCAAAAACCGAGATCGACAAGATCGCGGAAACTGAGAAATTTGCCAAGAACCCCGATGTTTGGTACAACAAAGCCAAAGTGTACGCTGCGATCGCAGACAACGAAGCAGAGTCTGCCAAAGTACCAGGTGCACGTGCAACAGCTTTCGAAGCGCTGAAAAAGTACGTGGATATGGACACCAAGCAACACATCAGTATGCAGTTGGACCAGTTTCAACCGCTGATGTCGATCTACCAAGGGTTCTTCAAAACCGGCGCGGCAAACTTCAATGCGAAGGATTATGAAAAATCTTATGGAGACTTCCTGCTGGCCGGTGAAGTAAGTGACCTGATGCAGAAAAAAGGCTGGTCGAATGTGCCGCTTGATACCACCGTGATTCTTTACACAGCGGTATCTGCGCAGAATGCCAAAAAAGAGCCGGAAGCAGCTAAATACTATACCATCCTCGCCAACGCAAAAGTGAACGGCGACGGTATGGAAGATTGCTACAAGTGGCTGGCTGATTATTACATGCGCAATGAAAAAATCGACTCCGCTACAAAATACCTGGCGCTTGGTCGTGAGACTTTCCCCAAAGATTCCTGGTGGACCAGCATGGAACTGGATATGCTGCGCGAAAAAGGCGAGAAGCCTGCATTGTTCGCTAAATACGAGCAGGCGATCCAGGAATCTCCGGATAAAATGGAGTTCCCTTACAACTACGCGCTTGAATTATACGAATATGCTTACAATGCTGATCCCACCAAGCGTCCGGCCAATTCTGAAGAACTGATCGGCAAAGTAGAAACCAACCTTACCAAAGCGTTGGCGCTGCAACCGGATCACCACCAGGCATTACTGGTACTTGGTCAAGTTAAATACAACAAAGGAGTTGATATTCAGAATCAGGCGGCTGCACTTAAAGGAACCAAGCCAGAGGATGTGAAGAAAAGAGGAGAATTAAAAGCGGAAGCCATTAAGAAGTACGACGAATCCATTCCTTACCTTGAGAAAATTGTTGAGAAGTTTGACAAAGAAGGTAAACTTAAAATGGAAGAAAGACAATCGCTGAAAAATGCGTTGGACATCCTGATTATTGTATACGATCAGAAAGGTGCAAAAGATAAGATGAAAGTGTACGAAGAGAAGTACAACAATGTAGATAAGGTACATTAATTACATTCCGATAGATTGGAAAAGTCCGTTCCGGAAGGGGCGGACTTTTTATTTGGGATGGTGGGGTGAGGTTGGTATGAATAAGAATGAGTGAAAGGCTTGAGGAAAAGGAATCTAAATTCTATTTAACATAATATAAATTATAGGAAATTATAGGCAATATGATAATGAAACAAATACATAACTAAATGAATTCTATTAACATTAAGAAAAAGCGCACTGAGCAAAACATCAAAGTTCTTGTGCTCGGCAATGGAAAAAGAATCGTGTTTAAAAGCAAGCGCGTTGCGAACGCCTACATAGCTGATACAAACCGCTTCCTAACCAAATGCCTTGTAACACTGAATGTTGCGTATGCTGATCTGTTCAGGGAATACCGGATCGTTTGGTTTACGGTCACCAATTTTGGTTGCGGTCCGGCCTCTAATGTAAAAAATGAAATGCAAAGGGTCCGGGATCATTTGCACGCCGCCGACCAGGTACTGGAGAAGTTCGCCGCCACCGCCTGGGGTTCCAATGATCCATTTTTCGCCTTCCTTGATCTCGGAAAAATCGCCGGTTGGCTCCAGGCCGCGGGCGACCTCATGGCTGCGTACCACAAAAAAAGAAACACAACGGCCAACATGTACGTTTGTATCATACTTGCTGATCGCTGCGCATCCGTCAAGCGGAAGCTATTGGAATACGGGTCCGATCTTTAACGTTTTGATACCTCCCATGTCTGGTCATCTAATATCACAACGGACACGCCACCGGCCACCACTTTGTTTAATCCTTGTGCAGATGCCGATCAACGGAAGTACACTAACGCACCAATCTTTCCAACCCGTTATACTCCCGTAAATAACCCCTCGCCTTCTTCCCCGACTCCTTCAAATCTTCCTCCTTCCATCCTCCGTTGGATGCCGCGCTTTTCTTCAACACAGAACATGTTTCATCCTTATCTGCAACCGACCAGGTAACCCAACTGATTTTTCTTTCTTCAGCCCAATCGATCCACTGCTTCCATTCATCCTCGTTTAAAGGCCCATCGCCTGTAGCCTCCATTCCTGCTGATTCGGAAATAAAGACCGGAATACCTTTACGGTAAGCAGCATCTGCACGATCACGAAGGAACTGTTTGTGAGTAGCAGCATAAAAATGAAGCGTATACATAATATTGGTCACGTTCTTAATCGGGTTTTCGGCAACCATGTGTATATCCTGGTCCCAATGCGGACTGCCCACCAATATTATATTGTCCGGATCAATTGCGCGTATGGTTGCGATCAGCCCTTCGGAATAGGACTTCACTTCAGCCCAGGATTCCTCATCGGGTTCATTGAAAATCTCATAAATGATGTTTGGATGCTTTCCATATTTAGTGGCGATATGTGTGAAGAATTTTTCAGCCTCTTTCTGGTTAATATTATGGCTATGCCAGTCAACGATCACATAAATTCCAGCGTCGATTGCCCCTTCAATCACAGCTTCAATTTTCCTGGTGGAACCTTTTGGATCATCGATATATGCTCCTTGTGGTTCAATTCCCATCGCGGCCCGTACCACATTGCAGCGCCAATCTTTAGCCAGCCACGCAACACATTCCTTATTGTAGAACCTCGGCCACCAGTTGTGCCAGCCAAAACTCATTCCACGTAACACTACAGGGTTGTTGTTGATATCGGTCAGTTGCGTACCGGTCACTTTCAGATTACCATGTTCTTTTACCGGTTGTGCTTTCGCCGAAACAAATGCTATCGCAAAAATCAGGATCAGTAATTTAGGCATGAGGATGATCGTTAGTGATTTTTTAATTGGTGGTTGGCATCAGCTTATTTATTCAGTATGCTGAAGTCTCCACATATTTTCAAAGGTTCAGGTTCTTTATTTTGTAATATAATTAAAACAACCAAAATAAGGATCGCCAAATTAAGAACGATATACCCTATTTTTCCTTCTTTTACCAGTTGCGCCATCTCTTCAATTGTTTCCTCTATCGGCGTATTTTTCAAGGTAATACAGGTAGCTCAGATCGATATAATCTGTATTCAGATTTTAAGCGAACGCTCCGCTGACTTCCTATATAATTCCTTTTGCCATTAATGGCCCCTGTTACGTTGTTGTTGTCATCGATTTCAGAGCCGAACTTTGTGGCTAAAATCTCCAGTATCCGGGATCAATGTATATCCGTTAATTTGGGGAACGAACAGACCAGTTCACACAAGAAGCCCATCAACATGAAACAAGAAATCCTGCGCGCCTACGAACAGATGGCCGAACGCTACAATGCACTGATTGACCACAA
>CAMLPA010000303.1 GCA_946481605.1 uncultured Flavihumibacter sp.
AAATTATACCGTGAAACTGGTGGTGGAGAATTTCTGTAATAAGGATACGGTGGAACAAATTGTGAATGCGCTAACGCTGCAAAGTGTTTATCCCAATAAGGGCGGAAATACGGGGAGTGTTACCGTGAGTATTTTGGGGGGAGGGTTTGGACCAACCTCAAAAGCAGTACTAAAAAAAGGCGGTGTTGAGGTCGAAGCGAAACAGATTATGGTAAGCGAAAACGGCAAAAGCCTGGAAGCACAATTTGATTTGTATGAAACTTCAGCAGGCGGCTATGATTTAGTGGTGCAAAGCGGCGTTAATTCAGGCACTCTGCCACAGGCATTTCAGGTGGAACAAGGCAAACCACATTCCTTTAAAATAGAGATCGAAGGAAGGGATCAGGCAAGGAGAAACGTGCCGCAAACATTTACATTAACGGTGTCAAACCTGGGCAATATTGATGCGAAGGGCCTTCCAATATGGTTCTCCGTTCCAAGAGGCAGTGTGGTTAAATTCGGCTTCGATGTGCTGGCCGTGAAAAATACGCCCGATCTATCTTATGACACAATCCCCTTCTTCTTTGAAGAAGATTCTTTATTCGGCGTTCCAGACAAAGCTGATGTGTATGGTTTTATCCTAAAGAACCTGCCCGCATCACAGGCCTTGTCGTATAAACTTGATATTACGCTTGCGGATGGCGGTGAAATTAAAACATGGACAGGCATGCCCTTTTTTGGTTCGCCCTTTAAGCCCGAGCAATCACAGTGCCTGAAAGACATTTTCAAAGAAGTATATATGTACTACTATCAGGAATTGTATGATCTTTTACCCCCGGAAGCGGAATGCTTCATGCGAGCGAGTACAGGCATAGTTGATTTTGCGCTGGGAACCGTATCGGATGTTGGGGAAACCATTGAAAAATATGAAAATGGAGACAGGACTAAACGGGTGATTATGGTAGGAGAAATACTGGCTAAGGATATTGTTTATTCTACGTCCCAATATATGGTTGCGCTTTATGAAAGCTGTTACAAGGCACAAATGGGCGTAAATCCACCCAGCATCAAAGCAAAGCTGGCAAGAAAGCATATTCCTTTTAAGGTGCTTCGAACCATATCTAGAGCATCTGGTGTATTAACTGTTCTGGCGGTTGGTTATGATCTCTGGCAAATTGGTTCCACTGTTTGGGAAAAAAGTGCCAGTTGCCGGCAGGCCATTCAAGGTTCCCCCGTCTACAAAAAAGCGGTTCAGGTGGTCGCCTCATTCGACCCCAACGAAAAAACAGGTCCTTCTGGCAGCACGGCACAACATTACACCCAGGGCAATGCTCCCTTTAACTACACCATTTTCTTTGAAAACGTAGATACAGCCACTGCTCCCGCACAGGAAGTGATCATCGTTGATACATTGGATAAATCGAAGTTCGACCTTTCCAGTTTCCAGGTAACCTCCTACGGCTTCGCTGATTCCTCCTACAAAGCGCCGCCGGGCCTGAACGCTTACGCCGGACAAACCCTGTTCCGCCGGGCCGCCAAACCTGATATGCACGTGCGGTTCAACGCCAGGCTGGATACCAGCTCCGGCGTGATAACCTGGCGTTTCCTGAGCATTGATCCACTTACAAGGGAGCTTACGGACGATCCGCTGGACGGCTTCCTGGCACCCAACAAGAAAAAAGGGGAAGGAGAAGGTTTCGTTTCATTCAGTATTAAGCTGAAACCCGGCTTCAGCACTGGAACAGCCATCAGGAACAAAGCGCTCATCTATTTCGACAACAACAAGCCCATCGTTACCAACGAATACCTCAACACCATAGATGTTACCGCGCCGCAAAGCAGGGTAAACACGCTTCCCGCCCAAACACCCGATACAAGTTTCACGGTGAAATGGAGCGGCTCCGATGCGCACGCCGGTATACGGGGCTATGATGTGTATGTTGCCGTAAACAACGGTCCATTCAAACTCTGGCACTTCGATATCGCAGCCACTGAAGCGGTATTTACCGGGCAGAAAGATTCTACATACAGGTTCTATTCCATTGCGAAAGATTATGCTGGTAATACTGAAGCCGGTAAAACAGGCGCGGAAGCAACAGTGAAGATCGTTCCCAACGCCATTACGCCCGTAGATGATATCAATAACCCGGGACTCGTTTTCCAGGTAAGGCCCAACCCCGTTGCGGCGAACGCGTTTGTTTTCCTGAAACTTCCCCAGACCGAAGACGTGTCCATCACCTTGCTGGATGCGCATGGCCGTGTGGTAGAACTGGTAACAAAAGGAATGAAGGCCGCCGGAGAACACCAACTCCCGCTAAAACATGATGCGTTGCAACGCGGTATTTATTTGCTGAAACTTCAAAGCAGAACCTATCAGAAAACGATCCGCATCATGAAATAACGGCAATAGATAAAATGAACTAAATTGTTGCCCACGAACAGATGGCAACATGATGAAATTCAATATATCTTCAATCGCGGCGCTCACCCGAATATTCCTGCAACACAGGAAAAAAACGGTGAGCGCCGTTTTTATATGGATGCTTTTAACGGGATGCTCCACGACAAAAACACCTACCGTTACCACCGTTAAAACACCTTTCAGCGGAACCGTTTTGGAGAACGCACACGTTGGCATTTCCATTTCCGATGCATCCACTGGTGAAGTGCTCTATGCGCACAATGCCGACAAATACTTTACCCCGGCTTCCAACATGAAGTTGTTCTCCCTGTACACGGTGCTTTCCGTACTCAACAACCAGTTACCGGGTATGGACTATGTTGAAACCACCGATTCTATCTTCCTTTTTCCCACAGGAGACCCCACGTTTTTACACCGTGATTTTCAGGACCAGCCGGTATTCGATTTCCTGAAAAAATCCGGTCTTCCACTTGCAATGACCACCGCCAACTGGAACGAAAAACATTTCGGTCCCGGATGGGCCTGGAATGATTATGATTCGTACTATATGCCTGAAAGAAGTCCCTTTCCGGTGTACGGTAATGTGATCCATTGGGTGCAACAAACACGGAAGAATGAACAACCGATTTCCGTGGAGGATTCGTTGGAAACACTGGTACTTTCAGAACCGGATATCAATTGGAAAGTGAATTTTCTTTACGGGAAGAAGAGCAGTACGTTCCGCGTATCGCGCGATAAGGATAGCAACCATTTTTTTATTGCGGAAGGAAAAGAACCCTCAGCTACAACCGATGTTCCGTTCGTAACCGATACACTCCGTTCGGGACTTGATTTGCTGTACGATAGTTTGCAGAAAGAAATCAGTATTACGTCCACCCTTCAACGTGAGTTGCCGAAAACCGTTTACAGTCGTCCGCTGGACAGCGTTCTTCGTCCAATGATGCACGTGAGTGATAACTTCTTCGCGGAGCAACTCCTGCTTTGTTGTTCCTATATGAAAACCGGATACTTCAATGCCGCATCCATCATAGATTCTATGATGACGGGGCCACTTGCCGCCATGCCCGATCAACCGCGCTGGGTGGATGGCAGCGGGTTAAGTCGTTACAACCTGGTTACCCCCCGCTCCATGACCTGGCTGCTTGTTAAGATGCAACAGGAGTTCGGTATGGATCGTTTAAAACATATTCTTCCTACCGGAGGTGAAGGAACTTTAAAAAATTATCACCTCGGCCAGAAGCGAAAAATCTTCGCGAAAACGGGAACACTTTCCAACCAGGTGGCCCTTAGTGGATATCTCTATTCGAAAAAGGGGAAACTATTGGTGTTCTCGTTCCTGGTCAACAACCATACGGCCCCGGTTTCGGAGGTAAGAAAGTATGTGGAGGAGTTTTTGGGCGGGTATTAACCGGGCGGCTTTAGTGATACGGATGTTACCGGTTAAATTACCGGACTCAACCACATGTTTTTTCACCAATTTACTTTAGTCCGATGCTTCTGTTGGAATAATCAGTCTTGAAACGCCGGCACGGTGGGTTTCATCCATTACACCAAGCCGGCTCACCCCGTTAAAACACGGTACCCGGTGGCACCGCTATAGCGGTGGCACCGGGTACCGTGTAAACCTGTATACCTTCTCCGTTTTATTCCCCGCGATATCTTCCACGGTTATCTTCAGCTCGTGTTCCCCGGGACCACATCTTTCATCTACGGGATAAATGTAGTTGCGGCCTTTATCGTTGGTGAAGCGCAACCACTTGCCATCCAGTTCGGCACGGAAGTTCTGCCACTGTTCGTAATTGTCTTTTACGGTGAAAACAAAACGCCTGGCCGTTTTAAGGTAAGTGGCCGCAGTGGCATCGGTAAATCCTACCGGGACAACAACAGGTGGCTGTTCATCCACTACCAAACGGAATACACCGAAGTCCCTGAATTTCGCGTAGGCCCAATCCTGCTGCCACTCCACTTTCACCACCTGTTTTTTAGCTCCTGTGATCCGTTGCATCAGTGTGCGTTGCTTTTGTTCAGCAGTTATTTGTTTATTGGGCAAGATGCGGATGGCGAAATAATCCTGTAAAGGAATGTACGGTGCGCCGATGGTATGCACCGCGGAAACAACATCCGGCGCGGCGGTAACACTTCGGGTATGGTTGATGCTCACGGAATCGTACAGCGATTGTTCGCCCAGGAAAAATTCAAGGTCCTCGCTTTCATATACATCCAGCATCAACGGATAAAACCTTTTTCCTGCGGCCGGCACCACTGGTTTATAAGGAGTCGTTTGTCTGATTTTGAAAGAAAGGGTAGACAGGTTTCCATCCGCATCGCGCACTTCAATACGGATATCGTGCACTTCACCATCTGAAAGGTCGATCACGCCATTGCCGGAAAAGGAGCGGTAAACGCTGTTGATGTACCCGGGCAATTCGGAGAGGTGTTGTAACCA
>CAMLPA010000304.1 GCA_946481605.1 uncultured Flavihumibacter sp.
CACTATTTATTCAAATGTAGCAATTTTGCTACAAATAAATATTGAAACTTTTTCCGTCATCATCTTTTTCTTTTCCCACCCCTCATTAAATTTTACCTTAGCAGTCTTTCAAACTAAGCGCATGTTAGTACCCAATATACCGCTTGCAGAACGGCTTCGTCCGCAACAACTGGACGATCTTGCCGGGCAGCAGCACCTAACCGGACCGGGCAGTATTCTACGCAAAGCCATCGCCCAGGGCAAAATTCCTTCCATGATCCTATGGGGACCGCCAGGCGTAGGGAAAACCACCATGGCTCATATTATAGCGCATACCCTGGAAGTGCCGTTCTACACGTTGAGCGCCATTTCCTCCGGTGTGAAAGAGGTGCGCGAAGTAATTGAGAAGGCCAAACTGGATAGCCAGTCTATCCTCTTCATTGACGAGATACACCGTTTCAACAAAGGGCAGCAGGACGCTCTATTGGGTGCCGTGGAGAAAGGGACAGTTACGTTGATTGGCGCCACTACCGAAAATCCGTCATTTGAAGTGAACAGCGCCTTGCTGAGCAGGTGCCAGGTATATGTATTGAAGGCATTGGACAAAGATGACCTGCTGCGATTGATTGAAGATGCCTTCCGGCGCGACGATTACCTGCGGGAAACTGGCGTGCAGGTGAAAGAAAGGGAAGCCCTGCTGCGCATATCCGGCGGGGATGGCAGGAAATTGCTGAACCTTTTGGAACTGGTAGTGACCACATTGGGAAAGAATGGCGTGATTACCGATGATGCCGTGATGGAGATCGCCCAGCAGAAGGTGGCGATGTATGATAAACAGGGCGAGCAGCATTACGATATTATTTCCGCTTTCATTAAATCCATCCGCGGCAGCGATCCCAATGCTGCGGTGTATTGGCTTGCACGGATGCTGGCGGGAGGGGAGGACATTAAGTTCATCGCCCGCAGACTGGTAATCCTGGCCAGTGAAGATGTGGGCAATGCAAATCCCAATGCGCTGTTGCTGGCCAATGCCACTTTTGAGGCTGTGAACAAAATCGGTAATCCCGAAGCGCGGATTATCCTGTCGCAATGCGCCACTTACCTTGCGGCCTCCGCCAAAAGTAATGCCGCTTATATGGCCATCAACGAGGCGATGGCGCTGGTAAGCAGGGAAGGGGACCTCCCGGTGCCCATGCACCTCCGCAACGCACCCACCAAACTGATGAAGGAACTTGGATACAAACAGGGCTACCAGTATTCCCACGATTACAATAAAAACTTCTCTCCGCAGGAATACCTTCCTGAAAAAATCGCCGGAACAAAATTTTATGATCCCGGAAAAAACGCCAGGGAAGAAGAGCTGCGTAAGCACCTGAGAAGTTTGTGGCAGGAAAAATATGGGTATTAAAAATATATGTATGGAAATGCAACATAGTTTTCCACGCGTGGAATGGATTTGTAAACATTTTTCTGAATTGAATACTGAAGAACTGTACCAGATCGTTCAATTGCGGATAGAAGTATTTATCGTGGAGCAGGCGTGCGTTTTCCAGGACCTGGACAATAAAGACCGGGTTTGCGACCACCTGATGGCCTGGCAGGAGGGGAAACTGGTAGCCTATACCAGACTCGTTCCACCGGGTGTTTCTTACGAAGAGCCATCTATCGGGCGGGTTGTCACCTCCCCAATGGTGCGGAGAACGGGTATCGGGAGAGTATTGATGGAAAAATCAATCGAACTGGTACACAATAAATACAGGAAAATCCCGATTAAGATAGGAGCACAATGCTACCTTAACAAATTTTACACATCTCTTGGATTTATTTCCGAAGGTGATGTATACCTGGAAGATGGCATTGAGCATGTAGCGATGAGGCTGCCGGTCTGAGTTCAAAGATCGTGCCGGAGAACGGAGTGGCAGCAGGTTGATCCAATACTATTTGAAAACTAAAATCTAATATTCATGAAGAAGAAGTTACACTCTTTTTTGGGAACGGGTGTATTCGTAGGGTTGCTCTTATCCTGGCAAACATCCTTCTCGCAATCGCTCTCTTTTGGAAACCCCGGCCTTGAAATAGGGCTGAACGTCGCCCCGATGAACTTCCTGGGAGATGTGGGCGGCAACTACGGAGAAGGCAAACGATTCCTCAAAGACAACAATTTCGAATTTTTCCGGTTAATGAAAGGCGTTTACGCCACTGCGCATCTTTCGCCCGCGTTCGGTGTTCGTGTAGCAGTAAACGTTGGACGGCTCGAAGGACACGATAGTGTAATCAATGGCAAAGGTGGAATGGAAGAGGCCCGTCGCGCCCGTGACCTCGGTTTCCGGTCCAACCTCCTCGAAGCGTATGCCGCTATTGAATTTTACCCCACAGTATTTTTTGAAGAAGATCCTTCTGATGTATGGCACAAGTTCCGCCCCTATGGCGTGATTGGTGCGGGTATCTTCAAATTCAATCCACAGGCGGAATACATCAACCCAGCCACCAAAGCAAAAACTTGGGTAGACCTTCAGCCCTTACGTACTGAAGGACAAGGCATGGCCGAATACCCCGACAGGAAAGAATATAAGCTCACCGAAACCTTGATTCCAGTAGGTATTGGATTCAAATACTATGTAAACGAACGTTTTCATGTAGGCTTCGAAGTGATGCACCGCGTTACCTTTACCGATTACATTGATGATGTAAGCACCAACTACATTGATCCGGCATTGTTCGCCAATTACCTGCCAGCAAACCAGGTGGCGGTCGCTTACCAGATGTCGGACAGGCAAAACTTTTTCCAGAGCAATACCCGTCCCGGTTTTACACGCAGGGAAGGAGATAAGCGCGGTAATCCCAAGCAGAATGACTCTTTCTTTTCCGCCGGCATCAAACTGGGTTGGAGAGTAGGAAGTCTGCTCGATAAGGCTTCGCTCCGCCAAACCCGTTGCCCGGTGTGGTAAACAATAGATTTGAAAACTAACATGGCCCGTATTTAGATCCGTACCCTGATTTTTGTTTTATCCCTAACCCCTGAGCCCGTGTGCGTATGAGAAAATGCTACCCAGTTTCGTTAATCCGCTCCTGTAAACTTCTGCTTCCGGCTTATTTTTGTTTGGCCGGTATCCAGGTGCATGCGGCAGCTTCTGTGATGAAGCAAAGCGTTTCTTTATACGCATGCGGGCCATTTTTTTTAACCCCGGCTTTGACCAGTTTTCAGCCGGTGAGCGGACTAACTGCTTCTCTGATCAACAACAAAGAAGTGCAGTTGCAATGGGAATTGTCTGATGAAAAGAATATCCTTCATTTCGAAATTCAGCATTCCACCAACGGAAGAAGTTTCAGCGCGGTAGGCATCGTGAAATTCAAACTCAATACAGAGGCGTCAAAAGCCGCTTATACTTTCCTGCATACACAGCCAGTTTCCGGAAAGAATTACTACCGCATTAAAACGGTGTACCTTAACCGCAGTTCTGAACAGTCCGTTATTGTTCCGATACAATACTCTACAGATGAAAAGGACAAAAAGGAAGCAGTCGTTTTCCCCAATCCTTCCGCAAATGGTATTGTATATTTCTCTACCACCTCTTCCCGTTCCGCCCAGTATCAATTGTATGTATTCGACCTGGATGGAAAACTGGTGCGGCAAAAACTGATTCAATCGAACCAGACCACCATCCTGCAACAACTCAGTAAAGGGACCTACCTTTTCGAGATATTTAAAAATGATGAAAGAATAGACAGCGGCCAGCTTATCGTAAGATAACAGCCAATAACTTATTGCCCCGGAGCGCTCTTAAGAATCTGATATCCCGGTTGAATAACAGCCTGATCCGTTCCCTATTTTTGAGTGTACCTTTGAAACAAAAAGATTTTTTTGAAGTAGTTCCGGGGCCCCCAATTGCGAGGCACCGCAGGTGCCGAAGCAATCTCCCCTCGCCACCCACCCAACCCCCTCTCCCCAACCCCTCGCACCTCAACAAGTTCCCCACTCCAAAACAACTCCCCACTCCAAACAAACCTCTCCCCAACCAACCGCTCATCCATCTCCCCCCAAGCCCACCAACCTCCCAACAAAAAACGCCTCCCAAAAAACTCCTAAACAGCTCCCCACTCAAAACAAACAAACCTCTCCCCAAAAAACCATCCAACCAACAACCTCATCCTCACTCCCCATCCCCCGCCTCTCCCCACAAATCTCTCCACCCTTTATTCATCCCCTCCACCAACTTCTCCTTCGCCCTCCTGTTCCCGCCCTTTATCCTTTTCTCCTCCTCCCGCGCCTCTTTCAATGTCTCAAACCACCGATAATACACCAGCTTATCCACATTATACCTCCTGCTAAAACTCTTCCCATAAAACCCCGACTGATGCTCCAGCAGCCTCCTCCTCAAACTAACCGTCGACCCCACATACAACACATTATGATACCTATTCGTAATCAAATACACCGCAGCTCCTTTCATCCCACACCATTTTCAACAAAGTTCCCAATCAATATTCAATAAAAATCCACCCGGCCAAAACACCATTCAACACTCCGTGATTATCTCCTTCCCCAATCCGTATTTTAACCCAATGGTAAACCCCTTCAATGGAAATCTTCCCTGAAAACCTTACATTTAGTTTCCTAAAATCATTTGACCTATGCCCATCCGAATGGTAGATGATCCCCAGGATCCTAACGAATACAACGACAACAACGATTCCGGCGGCAGTGGTTCCCGCGGTGGTGGCGGCTTCTCCGGTGGCGGAGGCCTCTTCAATCTATTGCCGCTTTTGTTGGGACTTTTTCGCGGCAAAGGCATCCTCTTCCTGCTCGTGATCGGAATAGGCGCGTATTTCCTGATGGGGCGCGGTGGCGGTTGCGCTAC
>CAMLPA010000305.1 GCA_946481605.1 uncultured Flavihumibacter sp.
TCTTTCTGTTTTTCGAGGAGTTTCCGTTTCCGGCTGATGTCACCACCATAACATTTTGCAGTAACATCTTTGCGCATGGCGGAGATGTTCTCCCTGGCTACGATCTTGGCGCCAATGGCAGCCTGGATGGCGATCTGGAACTGCTGACGGGGCAGTAACTCTTTTAACTTCTCACACAATTTGCGGCCGAATTCGTGGGAACGGCTGCGGTGGATGAGTGCGCTGAGGGCATCTATCTTTTCATTGTTGAGGAGAATGTCCATCTTCACGATATCGCTCTCACGGTAGCCGCTGGGATGGTAATCGAAGGAAGCATAGCCACGGGTCTGGCTCTTCAGCTTATCGTAGAAATCAAATACGATTTCGGTGAGCGGCATTTCAAACAGTAACTCCACGCGTGTAGGCGTGAGGTAGGACTGGTTGAGCAGCATGCCCCTTTTATTGATGCAGAGCGTCATAATGTTCCCGATATAATCGGGTTTGGTGATGATCTGCGCTTTGATGAAAGGCTCTTCTATTTTGTCGATTTTCACCACATCGGGCATATCGGCGGGGTTGCTGATGATGATGGTCTCCCCTTTGGTAGTCGTAGCGGTAAAACTTACGTTGGGTACCGTAGTGATAACGGTTTGATTGAATTCCCTTTCCAGCCTTTCCTGGATGATTTCCATGTGGAGCATACCGAGGAAGCCGCAACGGAAGCCGAAACCGAGTGCCTGACTGGTTTCCAGTTCAAACGTAAGTGAAGCGTCGTTCAACTGGAGTTTTTCCATACAATCCCGGAGTTCCTCGAAAGCATCGGTTTCCACGGGGAAAATACCCGCAAATACCATTGGTTTTACTTCTTCGAATCCTTTAATCATTTCTGCGGGACGGCCTGTAAGTGTGAGCGTATCCCCTACTTTCACCTCTTTGGCGTTCTTGATGCCCGTGATGATGTAGCCTACATCGCCGCAGTTTACTACCGATTTCGGGGCGAGCCCCATTTTCAGGATGCCGACCTCATCGGCAATGTATTCCGTTCCTAAAGAGGCAAATTTTACCTTATCCCCTTTCTTCAAGGTTCCGTTGATGATCCTGTAATACACGATGATGCCACGGAAACTGTTGAACACACTATCGAAGATCAGGGCCTGGAGGGGCGCTTCGGGATCACCTTCGGGTGCGGGAATACGTTCCACGATGGCCTCCAGAATGGCTTCAACCCCGAGACCGGTCCTGCCGCTGGCGCGGAGGATGTCTTCCCTTTTACAACCGATCAGTTCAATGATCTGGTCTTCCACTTCTTCGATCATAGCGCCCGCCATATCGATTTTGTTGATCACGGGGATGATCTCGAGGTCATTTTCTATGGCGAGGTAAAGGTTACTAATGGTTTGTGCCTGAATACCTTGTGCGGCATCCACCAGCAAAAGCGCGCCTTCACAGGCGGCCAGAGCACGGCTCACTTCATAGCTGAAATCCACGTGGCCGGGGGTATCAATCAGGTTCAGCGTATATTGCTTGTTTGCCGTAAAATCGGCGTTGGAACCGGTATAATTGTAATCGAGCTGGATGGCATGGCTCTTAATGGTGATGCCTTTTTCCCTTTCCAGGTCCATATCGTCCAGCACCTGGTCCATCATCTGCCTTTCAGAGATGGTATTGGTGGTTTGGAGAAGCCTGTCGGCGAGGGTACTCTTTCCGTGGTCGATGTGCGCGATAATGCAAAAGTTTCTAATGTTCTTCATGAAGGAAGATCCTGTTTTAATGCGCAAAATTAGCGAAAAGGAACGGTTCTTTTTCAGGCGGTTGTAAATCGTGGGAAAATGCTATTTTTCCGGCAAAAACATGGAGCTGACAACACAATTCCAGGAGGCCGTGGCGGCCAGTAAAACATTGACAGAGAAGCCTTCCAACGAAATATTGCTTCAGTTATACTCCCTTTACAAACAGGCTACCGAAGGCGACGTGAGCGGAGAAGCACCTTCCAATCCATTCGATTTTGTAGCGAAGGCGAAGTATATGGCCTGGGAGGAATTAAAGGGGAAGACGAAGGAGAAGGCAATGGAAGAATATGTGGCGTTGGTAGGGAGGTTAAAGGGATGAAAATAGGCGTTATTTATACCAGGTTCTATCCCTTATCAAGCAGCGCTTCCGCACACGGGTACTACCTCTTCAGTCACCTGAAAAAGATGGGACATGAATTGCACACCCTGGGGATGGGCGATAATATGCTTTCTACCGATCATTCCAGGAACCTAAAAGGTATATTTTCTTTTCTGAAAAGCATAGATGTACTTTATATCAGGGTAACACATTGGAAGTGGTACGAATGGGCTACATTATTTAAACTCTTGTCTTTCGGTAGAATTAAAGTAATCTGGGAAATTAACGCGCCCGTTGAGGAAGCATTGGCAGATCGGAAAGGGCAGCCGGATCATAAACTTTTAACCTGGATAAAACGCAAAAACAGGAACAGAAGAATGTTGTCGCGTTTGTGTGATGGCACAATCTCTGTGAGCAAAATACTTCAGCAGCATTGTGAAAAAAACTTACTGGTAAAGAAGCATACCTATTTCCCTAATGGAGCCGAACATACGGTGATGCTGCGAGCAAAAACAGTTGACATGCATCCAATGAAAGCTTTGGTAGCTGACCGCTTTGTGGTGGCATGGGCCGGAGTAAGCAATTCATCCTGGCAGGGAACCAATAAAATACTTGAAGTAGCGGAACGAATGCAATATAGTGACCCGGATATTGTATTCGTGACTTTTGGAAGCCATTCTGTTTACAACAACAAGATTCTTTCAAATGTCATTTCCTTCGCTGAAATCAGAAATGACCTCCTTCCCTCCTTTCTCTCTTACGCACATGTAGGTTTGTGCATTTACAACAACTACAACTGGTCCCCGATTGGTTTTTATGGTTCCTCCCTCAAGTTGTTTGATTACATGGCTATGGAACTGGTGGTGATCGCAAGCGATATGGGACAGATTTCGGAAATTATTAAAGATGGAGAGAACGGGTTGCTTACCGATGGTTCGGTTGAGGATATTGTAGAAAAGATCAGGTATTCAAAAGCGCACTATACTTCATTGACCAATATGCGGAGCAATGCCAGAAAACTTATAGAAGAAACTTACAACTGGGAAAATGTGGCCAGGAAAACCGCTGAATTTATGCAGGAGGTTGTTGGGAAGGATATTTAAGCACACGGTTATACAGCCCGTTCAATGCGCCGCCAACTACATCATTGGCGTACAAAGCACTTGCTGAAACGGAAATAGCGTTTTTGTCAAATAACGTGTTTTTTAGGACCATCTCTTTTAATGCAATAAGTAACCCGTTGACATCTTGTCCCTCAAACATTATTGCATTCCGGTGGTTAACCATTTCGGGTATTCCCCCAACGGCTGTAGTAACCACGGGTAAGCCCACGCACAATGCCTCGGAGATCACGCAGGGGGCGTTTTCAGAAATGCTATTCAAAACAAGTGCATCAGCGGCCTGCATTTCAAGGGCTACCGTTTCATAACTGATTTCCCCTTTGAAGAAAACAAGCCTGTCCAGCAATCCTATACGCCGGGCCATGTCAACATAGGTTTCATCCCGGTTTCCGACAATGAGCAGCCGGAACGGAACAGACACTTCTTTCTCCAGCAAGGCCATGGCCGCTAAAATTCCTTCTACATTTTTCACCGGATCCAGGTTGGATACATGGAGGAAAGTAAAGATGGAAGGCTGGTTTTCTTTGTATTTAAAAACGTCGGTATCCACAACATTCGGAAGCACTGTAAATGGAATCGGGGCCACATAGCGGTTGATCCCCTCCGCAATATACCTGCTCACCGCAGCAAGATGTGCAGACTGTTGGAACATCCGTTTCATGAGTAGCCGGAACAACAGCCCGCGTTTCGAAAATGGGAATTGTATATTTTCATTATAAATACCCCAATGTTCTGTGATGATAAAAGGAATCCCATACTTTTTCTTCACCCACAAAGCAAGCAATCCCGCATTCCAGGGTACATGCAGGTGCACCAAAGAAGGTTTGCCATTGGTTTCTATGTATTCCCGGATAAGTTTTTTATACGAGTTGTACCAATGCAGTAAATCTATTGGTTTGAATACGCCTCCTTTTTTACGGAAATAAAAGAGTTGCTCTGTAAGTCCGGGAGAAGTGTTCAACACTTCTTCGTCAAGCGAAGCAGGCTTTAACGCGACCACGTGAATATCGTTGTAAAGCGCTGCTGCTCTTGCATGCCTTTGCACAAAATCACCATCGAAGGGATCGTTCCTGTTCGGATACCAGCTACAGAGCCAGAGTATTTTTTTTCTCTCCATAGCCAACCTGATCCTTCGATGGTGAATGAAACTGTTTGGAAATTATTTCAACGCGCCGATAATCACTTTAAACTCGTCTGCCACCAGCGATGCGCCGCCCACCAGTCCGCCATCCACATCGGGACACGCGAACAATTCAGCGGCATTGGCAGCCTTCACGCTTCCGCCATAAAGGATGGAAACTTTTTCGGCAGTGGCCGCGCCATATTTATCAGCCAGTACACTTCTGATGTAAGCGTGCATTTCCTGCGCCTGCGCGGTAGATGCAGTAACACCGGTACCTATTGCCCAGATGGGCTCGTACGCGATTACTACTCTTTCTAATTGTTCCGCGCTGAGTTGGAAGAGTGATTCTTCGAGCTGAACACGAACGAATTCGTTCTGGTTGCCCTGTTCTCTTACGGGAAGTGGTTCTCCGCAACAGAAAATGGGCGTGATGTATTCCTGGATAGCCGTATTTACTTTGGCGGCGAGGAAGGCATTGCTTTCGCCGAAATATTC
>CAMLPA010000306.1 GCA_946481605.1 uncultured Flavihumibacter sp.
ACATCAAATCTGTTGGAAGAATAGGCGGGAAAACCCTGCTCTGGTTCCTCAGCGCTTCGCTGATGAGTCTGTTGCTGGGATTGGTACTGGTGAATCTCTTTAAGCCGGGTATCGCCATGAACCTGCCGCTGCCCGACCTCGGAGAAGATACAGGCATCAAAAAAACAGCGCTCACTTTAAAGGAGTTCCTTTACCACGTGTTCCCCACCAGTGTGATTGATGCCATGGCAAAAAATGAAATTCTTCAGATTGTGGTGTTCGCGCTGTTTTTCGGCGTAGCCACCGCCGCCATCGGCGATATGGGCAAGATCGTGATCAAAGCTTTCGATGCCATTGCCCACGTTATCCTCAAACTCACTGGTTATGTGATGAACTTCGCTCCGGTAGCCGTTTTTGGTGCCATGACCGCCGTGATCGCCAAACAGGGAATCGGTATTCTGAAGACTTATTCCATCTTTATCGGGGAATTCTACCTGGGCCTGGGTATTCTTTGGCTCGTACTCATTGTGGCAGGTGGTATCTTCATTGGAAAACGTGTGCTCGACCTCGTGAGAAGAATCAAAGAACCAACACTACTTGCTTTCTCCACTTCTTCCAGCGAAGCGGCCTTCCCCAAAACCATGACGGAACTGGAACGCTTCGGCTGCAAAGATAAAATTGTAAGTTTCGTGCTCCCGCTGGGCTATTCGTTCAACCTCGACGGCAGTATGATGTATATGACCTTCGCCTCCCTGTTCATTGCGCAGAGCTATGGCATTCAACTCGACATGGGTACGCAGATCAGTATGCTCCTCGTGCTGATGCTCACCAGCAAAGGCATTGCAGGCGTTCCCAGGGCTTCGCTCGTGGTGATTGCCGGCACGCTGGCTACTTTTAATATTCCTGAAGCCGGCCTGGCGCTCCTGCTGGGTATCGACCCGCTGCTGGATATGGGCCGCAGCGCTACCAATGTGGTGGGGAACAGTATCGCCACCGCGGTGGTGAGCAAATGGGAAGGAGAACTTACGCAAGCCGATTCTTAATTCAAAAGCAGCATTTCATTTAACTCAAACAGTATGCAAGATTTTCTGGATTTTTTAAAGCAACTCATCGACCCGGTCTGGATACACGCACACGGCGGATTGTACCTCGTGGCCTTTATTATTTTCGCTGAAACAGGGCTTTTTGTGGGCTTCTTCCTGCCCGGTGATTCCATTCTTTTCGTAACCGGCATGCTGATTGCGCAGCACCAGGCACCATTCGCCAGTGATCCCGCTAACCTGTTTTACTGGATGGCGCTGATTTCTATCTGTGGTATAGTTGGGAATATGGTTGGATACTGGTTCGGTAGAAAATCCGGGCACCTGCTGTTTGAAAGAAAAGATACCTGGCTCTTTAAAAAGAAACACCTTTACCAGGCGAAAGAATTTTACGAGAAAAAAGGTGGCGCAGCCATTATCCTTGCCCGTTTCCTGCCCATCGTAAGAACGTTCGCGCCCATCGTGGCAGGCATTGTGGGAATGGAAAGAAAGAAATTCATGCTGTACAATGTGATTGGCGGCCTCGCCTGGGTGGTGAGTCTTGTGCTCATTGGCTACGCGCTGGGAGAGAACGAATGGGTAAAACACAACCTCGAAAAAATCATCATCGGACTGGTCTTGGTAACCACCGCGCCCGTTGCGATCAAGATGTTCTTCCCCAAGAAAAAATCCGCGCAAACCGCTGAAGGACCGCAGGAATAATTTTGGATGCTGAATGTTGAATCGTGGATGAGTAATACAATTCAACATTCAAAATCCATCATTCAAAATTCCCAACTGCTATATGAAAAAATCCTCCTCCCTTTTTAACATGGTGGTACTTGTTGCCGCCCTGGGCTACTTTGTGGACATCTTTGATCTGCTGCTGTTCGGCATGATCCGTACCACCAGCCTGAAAGACATCGGCATTACCCTTCCGGAAGAGGTGGAACGCATCGGCCTGATGCTCGACAACTGGCAGATGGCCGGTATGCTGATCGGCGGGATTTTCTGGGGTATACTCGGTGACAAAAAGGGCAGGTTGTCGGTGCTTTTCGGTTCCATTATTACGTATTCACTGGCCAATATCGCCAACGGTTTTGTGCAGGACACTTCCATGTACGCAGCACTTCGTTTTATCGCGGGCTTCGGCCTGGCGGGTGAACTCGGGGCCGGAATTACGCTGGTAAATGAATCCATGGACAAGGAGAAACGCGGTATAGGAACGGCGCTTGTGGCTTCCATAGGTATTATGGGAGCGGTTTTCGGCGGATTCATTGTGAAATGGGTGGGCGACTGGCGCACCTGTTATTTTATTGGCGGGGGGATGGGGCTGTTGCTGCTCCTGTTGCGCATCGGCGTTTACGAATCTGGCATGTACGAAAACATTAAGCACGGCAATGCCTCCAAAGGAAATATCCTGATGTTGTTCAACAACCGCAAACGTTTCACGAAGTACATCGCGGTTATCCTGATGGCGGTTCCCATCTGGTACGTTATCCAGTTGTATGCGAAGTATTCTCCAGAACTGGCCGCGGCTATTGGCGTTGATATTCCTGAAGAAGAAAAAAAGAACATCGCGATCAACGGCATCATGCTCGCTTACCTCGGGCTCACACTCGGTGATCTGGCCTGCGGCCTCTTCTCCCAATACCTTCGGAGCAGGAAAAAAGCGCTGCTCACTTTTATGATCGGTACGATGGCCGCTATCGGCTTATTCTACCTGATCGGCGCGAAAAGCAGTTTTGTATTCTATTCCTGTATTTTATTGATGGGCTTTATGGTGGGCTACTGGGCGGTTTTTATGAGTACAGCGGCCGAATCCTTCGGTACCAATATACGTTCCACCGTTACCAATACCGCACCCAATTTTGTGCGCGGATCGGTAATCGGGGTAAACAGTTTGTACGCCTACTTTAAGTACAATGCGGGATTGGACACGGTTACCGCGAACCTGCTGGTTGGCGCATTGGTATTCATCCTGGCCTTCTGGGCCTGGGGCAAACTGGAAGAAACCTTCGCTAAAGACCTGGATTATGTGGAAGCATAATGCTTCTTCCTTTAGTTCAGTGGCACGAGATTGGCCCTCATTTCCGGCGTGATTTTATTGATATCCAGAATTTTTAACTGCGGTTCGTTCATGGTGGTGCCGTTCAGCGGAACCAGTGTGGTACGCACGTCTTTGTTCTTCATCCTGTACATGGCGCCGCTGATGGGGTCTACCACAAGCAACCCGATAACACCGCCAAACAAGAGGTTGCCGAAATACCAGCCATTTAAGTTCGCGTTCAGCGTGATGGTGCTTTTCTGAAAACCTTCTTTCTCTACCACAATGGTGTAAATGGCACGTTTAAAGTAACCTGCGCCACATTTCAGGTGAACGGTGGCCGGTGTTCCTCCTTTAAATACTTCTTTTCCTTTTCTATCGGTGATGGTTACCTGCGCTTTAACGGGGTCGCTGTCTATCCCTACCGGATAAGATGTTTTGCTGACAATAGTGGCGCAATTTGAAAAAGTAACCGCCGCGAAAGCGGCGATGGCAATGAGTTTAAGGTGCATGATCGGGGCATGATTTGAAAGCTAATATAAAAAAACAGGGCGTATCAAAAAAATGATACACCCTGCATAATATAAAGTTCGAAATCCTTGTTGTCTCTCAGCGTCTCGCAACCTCAGCAAGGCTTTGCGTCCCTGCTACTTTGCGTTCCTTGCGTGAAAACTTCAAACCACCATTAAAGCGTCTTCAACACATCATTCATCGTACGCACCGCATCCGCACTCTTGTTGAAAGCGGCTTGTTCTTCTTCGGTCAGCTTGAAATCGATGATTTTCTCCCAGCCGCCTTTTCCGAGCACTACAGGTACTACGAGAGAAATATCGGTTTGTCCATATTCACCTTCCAGGGCCACGCCACTGGAGATGAGTTTTTTCTCATCGCGGAGAATACTTTCCACCATAGCTGCGGTACCTGCACCGGGTGCATACCAGGCGGAAGTGCCGATCAGTTTGGTGAGTGTGGCGCCGCCTACCATTGTATCGGCAACGATTTTGTCCTGTTGTTCCTGGGTGAGGAAATTGGTAACAGGCGTGCCGTTCCAGGTGGCGTGTTTAATGAGGGGAATCATAGTCGTATCCCCATGTCCGCCGATTACTACCGCGTTCAGGTCGGCAGGGGAGCAACCCAGGGCCTGGCTCAGGTAGAATTTGAAACGGGCGGAATCCAGTGCGCCACCCATACCGATTACTCTGTTCTTGGGCAGACCGGAAGTTTTGTACGTAAGGTAGTTCATGGTATCCATGGGGTTGGATACTACTATGATGATGGTGTCGGGAGAATATTTCAGGATGTTTTCGGTTACCCCTTTAACGATGCCTGCGTTCACGCCGATCAGTTCTTCGCGGGTCATACCGGGTTTGCGGGGCAAACCGGAAGTGATCACCACCACATCAGAATCTTTGGTAGCGGCGTAATCATTGGTCACACCTTTGATCTTCGTGTCAAAACCAAGCAGGGCGGCGGTTTGCATCATGTCGATGGCCTTACCTTCGGCAAAACCTTCTTTAATATCCAGTAATATGAGTTCTTCGGCCAGTTCTTTACGGGCGATATTGTCGGCACAGGTTGCACCTACGGCACCGGCTCCTACGACAGTAACTTTCATGGAAGCTTATTTATTAGAATGAAAAAATAAAGATTTGCGGGGCAAAGGTAGGGAGTTTACTTCTCTTTAAAGTTGTTAATAAGTGCGGCGGGCTTCACGTTGCCCTCGTTCACTTTGATGAGGTTTCCTTTTTTATCGTAGAAAGCGAGATAGGGGAGGGAATTCAC
>CAMLPA010000307.1 GCA_946481605.1 uncultured Flavihumibacter sp.
GGCAGAAGTAGAAGTGCTGGGAACAAGTTTTAATGTGAAGGCTTACGACAACGAATCCTTCATCAGGACCACATTAATCGAAGGATCGGTATTGGTACGGCGGGGAAAAGAAGAAACAAGGATGCGTCCGGGTGAACAGGCACGCATAGCCGAAAACATATTTGTCTCGCAGGCGGTGGATATTGAGCAGGTGATGGCCTGGAAGAATGGTTTGTTTAACTTCGATGGTGCCGATCTTAAAGAAGTGATGAAGCAGTTGGAACGGTGGTACGATATTGAAGTGGTGTATGAGAATGAGGTGCCGGCCGCTACTTTTTTCGGAAAAATAAGTACACGCAACAGTTTGCAGCAAGTGCTTTCCATTCTTGAGAAGTCTGAAGTGAAATTCCGTCTGGAAGCAGGCAACCGGTTGGTGATCACGCAATAATTTTCATTTGCCATATTGTATATCAAACGCTTTCTCGTCCACCGCAGGTGGATGAGTGAATACACTGCATATATGAAATTGTCGGGTAGACCCTGAAAAAAGAAACCCCGCTTCACTTGGCCGTGAAGCGGGGATGATTTCCGGTTTTAAAGCCGGAAACCGATGGCCTGAGTGCTTGGAACCGCTCTGGTCATTGTTCAGGTCGATTCGAATGAGTTTGTCGTCATTTTTATTCAACCAAAACCAAGCACAAATTATGAAAAAAAACGCTTTGCGTACCGGGGCTTCTGTGGCTGATGGCCAAAGAAACCCGTGGCAGGCATCCGGATGGGGGAGCTACAGGCGCTCAGGCGCAACACCTGCTCGTCCATCGGTTACAAAACTGCTGTTAATGATGAAAATGCTTTCTTTTTTCCTGTTGGCGGGATTCCTGACCTGCCACGCCGGGGGCAATGCCCAGCATGTAACACTTTCAGGCCGTGGCCTCACTTTCCGTGAAGTGTTCCGCGCCATCGAGCAACAAACCGGATACGTGGTGTTCGGGAAACAGGATTTCCTGCCCAAAAACAAAAGGGTTACGCTCAACGTGCGCGATGTTACCTTGTCGTCCCTGCTGGAGAAAGTGCTCGATGGGCAGGGTGTTACTTTTGAACTGGACGCTGGTACCGCGAGTATTATTCTTTCCCGTAAACCAACCTCAGCTAACCCGGAAATAGATAGTGTTCAGGCAGTACGGTACATCCAGGTGCGCGGACAGGTGCTTGATACTACCGGAACCCCGCTTGTGGGCGCGTCTGTTCAGGTGAAGGGGAAATCAAAAGGTGTGGTTACAGGTGCCGATGGCTGGTTTTCTATAGAAGCGAAAGAAGGCGATATAGTAGTGGTCTCTTTTGTTGGTTTTCAGCGGCGCGAGTTGCCCGTGAATAATGTGGAAGGAAACTGGGCAGTGGTGCTGCTGCCTTTGCAAAATAAAATGGAAGAAGTGGAAGTGGTATCCACCGGTTACCAGCAGTTGCCGAAGGAACGGGCCACAGGCGCATTCACTTTCGTGAGCCGTGAAATGCTGAACCGGAGTACCGGACCGGATATTCTGACCAGGCTGGAAGGAATTACCAATGGATTGTTGTTCAACAGGACAGGAGCCATTGGTGAAGATGTAGGTGAATTTCAGTTGGAAAGCAGGGGACGCGCCACCATCCTGTCTGAGTCTTCTCCTTTGATAATCCTTAATAACTTCCCCTTCGATGGTGATATCAGGGACATCAACCCGAATGATGTGGAAAACGTAACCATCCTCCGCGATGCCGCCGCCGCCTCTATATGGGGTGCCAGGGCCGGAAACGGTGTGATCGTGATCACCACCCGGCAGGGACAATACAACCGGAAAACGGAGATATCGGTTTCAGCCAATACTTCCATTACTTCAAAACCCGATCTTTTCTATGACAGGCAGTTCATGCCATCAGCAATGGTGATGCAGATCGAAAAAGAAAGGTTCCTCCGTGGTGATTGGACGGTGAACGAAATGTTTATGAAAGCCGCCTTCTCTCAATATGCGGAACTGCTCATCAAACAACGCGATAACCTGATCAGCGAAGAAGCTTTCCAGGCAGAAAAAACACGGATGGAAAATACCGATATCCGGAACGATGCACTCAAATACCTGTACCAAAACGCCATCCAGCAACAATATTCCGTTGGCATCAACGGAGGCAGCGATGTAAACAGGTACTTCTTCTCCGTTGGTTACGACAGGAACCGATCCGGCATGATCGGAAACGACAGCCGCCGCCTCACCCTCAATATGGACAATACCTTCCGGCCGGTAAAAACCCTGGAAATCACCGCCCGCATGAATTACACAAAGGGTATGTCAAGCAACAACGCCATTAACATCACCGATATGGGGCGCGGAAGCGCCGGCATCCGCCCTTATTACAGCCTCGCCGATGCGAATGGAAATCCGCTCCCTGTAGAAATGTACCTGCGCACCGCGGCGCGCGAAGAGGCGGAAAGCAAAGGCTACCTCCCCTGGACTTATGTTCCCCTGGAAGAAGTGAAACTTGCAGACAATACCGCTTCCAGTTCTTTTCTGAATCTCTCAACCAATATCCGCTACCAGTTCGTAAAGGGCATAAGCCTGGATGCGACCTACCAGTATATGGAGTCTAAATCTTCATCCAGGTATTATTATTCTCCGGAAACTTACTATGTAAGGAACCTCGTGAACAATTTTACGCAGCCCGATGGTTCAAAGCCCATCCCTTATGGGGGGATACTCAGGTTGGGAAGCCCTACCGAGCAGGTGCAACATTCCGCACGGGCGCTCCTCAACGGTTCTAAAACAATGGGGGACCACAGCATGATGATTTTGGGCGGCGCGGAACTCAGGCAAATGACGGACCAGAATTTCCCCGGAACCATCTTGTACAACTACGATGAAAATCTCGGAATCGGTACATCAGCAATGAATTTTAATTTGCCTTATCCCACGTTCTCGGGAAGCCCGTCGAACATCCCCGGTTCCAATGAGATGCCCTACTACTTTATGGACAGGTACCTTTCCTACTTCGCAAACGGTTCGCATACTTTTCGGTCTAAATATATACTGAGCGGGAGCTTCAGGTGGGATGGCTCGAACCTGTTCGGTGTGAAGGCCAACCAGAAAGGAACACTATTGTGGTCAGCAGGGGCGAGCTGGGATATTGCTTCGGAAAAGTTTTTTAAAGCAACCTGGGTGGACCATCTCAGGCTGCGCACCACTTATGGAAGCAGCGGAAATGTGAACAAGGAAGTGTCCGTTTATCCTGTGATCAGGTACAACACTTCTTTATGGGCCGATCCGAATCTCGCACAGTCTGCCAGCATTATATCTCCGGGAAATCCGTCGCTTAAATGGGAGCGTGTGGCCACATTGAATCTGGGCTTCGATTGGTCGTTCTTCAATAAACGGATAAGCGGCACGCTCGACCTGTTTCAGAAAGATGCCAACGACCTTATCGGAGACGCGTTCATCTCTCCATCCACCGGCATCAACAGCACGAACGTGTTCCTCAATGCGTACCGTTACAATTATGCATCACTGCGCACCAGGGGGATAGACCTTCAGGTGACCACGAAAAATACAACCGGGACTTTCAACTGGCAAACCACCTGGTGGTTCAACCTGGCGAAAGATAAAGTGAAGGCGTATTACAATGGTTCCACGCTTACGGGGCTCAATTATGTAAGGCTCGCCGGTTTTAGTTTGCCATTGGAAGTAGGGAGCGCAGTCTCCGGGGTTTACGCTTTTCCATGGCACGGGCTTGACCCCGCGAACGGGTCCGTGATCATCAAAAAAGATGGTCAGGTTACTACTGATTATGCCGCTTATCTGGCCGATCTGAAGAAGGAAGACCTCGTGTATGTAGGTGTTACCACCCCGCCTGTATATGGCTCCATTCTGAACAATTTTGAATGGAAACGACTGCAATTGAGTGTACTGCTGGCCTGGAAAGCAGGCTATGTCTATAGCCGCAGTTCCGTGTTCCCGGGGCAGGAATACAACAATGATTTGTCTTATCATGCCGACCTGCTGGAAAAATGGAAACAACCGGGTGATGAAAAGTTTACCTATGTTCCGGCAGGAGGAGGGCTGAATGGTTACAACTTGTTTGAAGCGGATATATACAGCGGATCGGAAGTATTGTATTCACGCGGTGACCATATTGCCATCCAGGATATCAACCTGGGTTATGCGCTCGCTTCCAGGCGTTCTTCACCAACATTTTTTAAATCGGCCAGGATATTCCTTTATGCCCGGAACCTTGGGTTTTTATGGAAGGCCGACAAAAATAACGTGGACCCCAATACGCCAAATGCCAGGTATCCCCAACCGAAAATGTTCAGTGGAGGAGTGCAGCTTGCACTCTGATTCACTTTTAAATTGTTAGAACTCATGAAACACGCTATCTGCTATATCTCTGTTTTATTGCTGCTCCTGCTTACGGGTTGCGGCAAGGAATTTCTTGATGTAAAGTATTCCAAAACGCTTGAGGTGCCCCACCGTATTGCCGATTTTCAGGCCATCGTCGATTTCAACTTCCTCACTTTGATGGGGGGCGGTTCCGCGCATACCCTGGCTGCCAATGGGAGCGATGAATACATGATGACGGATAAAAAATGGGCCGAAATAGCCACTGGCACCAGCGCTCATCTAAGGCATATCTACACCTGGGCCAAAGAGATCGATATGCTCCGGTACGAATCCATATCGGACTGGAACGCGTCCTACACGCTGATCTTTCAGGCTAATCTCGCAATAGATGGACTGAATAAAATTCAACCCGGTAACAACGAACGCGCAGCCTGGGAACTGGCTAAAGGACAGGCGCATTTCATCAGGGCATTACGGTATTAT
>CAMLPA010000308.1 GCA_946481605.1 uncultured Flavihumibacter sp.
CACCATGAAGGCATCATCAGCAGTGCCACCGGCGAGCGGACCCATAAATTGCGGTTGTTGCGGCGGGTACTGCCGGAGTATGTTTTTGAGTAGGCGCATGGGCGTATGCTAGGCCCGGTGCTTTCATTCTGCCTTACTTCCGTTGCGTAAGCTGGAACGCCGGTATTAAGACGAATTGACGATATAAGCTTTTGACGGCTCAAGCGATGGTAGCATTGATTTTAATGCCGGAAGGAACGCCTTTAATTCCTCCAATTTACTCGTTGTGGTATTAAGCACTACAATACAAACTGGAAATTCTTTTAAGTGTTGCTGAAACATCAGGTTTTTATCAATCGTAATCAGTACATCATAAGCATGATCCCTGCACAATCCCATCAATTTACCGTTCTTGATCCCGCTCCACCCGCATTCCGCAACAGTGTACACTTCATATTCAGCCAGGAAAGGTTTCAGTTTTCTGGTTACACACTCATCAAGCAAAATTTTCATTCAGGATGTTTGTAGATGTTTCAATAAGTTTTTGAGACATCTCCAATAGTTTGATCACCTGCTCTTTCTGCACCCCTTCAAAATCATTCAGAAAGGTTTCGATGGAATCACCAGTTTCGAGGTAGTCGAACAGGTTCTTAATCGGTACCCTTGTGCCGAAGAATACCGGCGTGCCGCCAAGTATCTCCGGGTCGATATGGATAATTTTTCCGCTCATGAAACTATGTTTGTCCAAATGTACCCTTTTTGAAGGATAAACATAGTGCTGCTGAATGTGCTGATCTGAAATAGAAATGTCTTTCATACATGCAAAGCTACCATGGCGGATATTATAAAAAAATAGGTGTTTTAACCCATAAAAAAAGGCCACCCAATGGGCGGCCTCTCATCCAATATTTGAAAAAGCTTACATCATATCCATGGCCTTCACGAATGCGGTTACCACAAACGCGAGGGAGAGGGAAGAATATTCAGGAAGGAGGAACCACATACCTGCCATCAAAGCAAGCGATAAAAAGAAGTAAACCCAATATTTACCGGTTGATTTTTTTTCTTCCATACGTTTAAAATTTTGGCGAAATTAAGCGTTTTGTTCTTTATTTCCGAAGTTTTCCTGGTAAAGCTTGATGGCATCGCTCACAATTTTGAGCGCAGTGGCCTTATCCTGGAATTCTTCCACTTTTACAGTCTTGTTCTCGAGCCTTTTGTATTCTTCGAAGAAGTGGCGCAGTTCACTGAAGAAATGCGGGGGCAGTTCTTCCATATTGTTGTAGTGGTTCACACTGGGATCGTTAGATGCCACGGCGATGATCTTATCGTCTCCGTCTCCGCCATCAATCATCTGCATTACGCCAATCACTTTGGCTTCCATCAGGGTAAGGGGCTGTACCGGGAGCGACGTGAATACGAGGATGTCCAGCGGATCTTTATCGTCTCCATAAGTCTGGGGAATGAATCCGTAGTTTACCGGGTAGTGGAAAGAAGAGTAGATCACACGGTCAAGTTTCAGCAGGCCGCTTGCTTTGTCGATCTCGTATTTTGCTCTCGAGCCCTGGGGGATCTCGATGATCACATTTACCACTCTTGGAGCCTGGTCGCCGGGTTCAACGCCGTGCCAGGGGTGTAACACTTGATGCATATTTGTTTTTTACTTAATATATGTTTTGTTTTGAATAAGGTCTTAAAGCGGTGCAAAAGTAGTGTTCCTCTTTTATTGATGCACTCGTTTGCGTGAAAATTATATTATTTGTGGATAGATTTTGGTTCAGCAATGGTTTGCGCACTGTAAATTCCTTTGTGCCCGCTCACCATGTAAGCTGCCACACAAGCGGTTGCGAAGTACAGGATGTTGCCGCCGCCAAACAATTCAGCGCCCATAAGGGTGCAGGCGATGGGGGTATTGGTTGCTCCGCAGAACACCGCAATGAATCCCAGCCCCGCGAACAGGTCCACAGGAACGCCCAATACCGGCGCCAGCACATTGCCCAGTGTTGCCCCGATAAAAAATAACGGGGTCACCTCTCCGCCCTTGAAGCCCGAACCCAGTGTGATGGCCGTGAAAGCCAGTTTGATGGCCCAACTGAAGGTGTCGGCTCCACCGGTCTGGAATGCGTTGATAATGGAAACTCCTGTTCCATCTTTGGTATGCACGCCCAGCCCCAGGTAATCACCCGCTCCTGGAAGGCTGCCCAATGCAACCATTACAATGCCGCCAGCAACAGGCACCAACCAGGGTTTGGGTAAAAGTTTTTTGATGCCCGCGCTCCAGTTGCGCACCGACCACGCGAACAAGCGCCCTGCCAGCCCGAAAGCTACGCCTGCCGCCACGGCTTTTACCCAAAGCAAGGGATCGGTGAGGTAAGGATCGGCTTCCGCGATGGTTTGTACCTTATATAATGTATGGTGCACGCCCCAGGCCATGCAGGTGAGGTGCCCGGCGTAACCGGCGATCATACAGAAAAGGAGTGAACGGTAGCGGATGTTGCCAATGGAAACTACTTCAAGGGCGAAGATGGCACCTGTTACAGGCGTGCCGAAAACCGCGCCGAATCCTGCAGCCATGCCCGCTGAAATAAGTAATGTTTTATCCTGCGGACTAATCTTAAAAAGGGGAAAAAAAGAAGCGGCCATGCTGCCCCCTATCTGAACAGCGGTTCCTTCTCTACCAGCAGAACCGCCAAAAAGATGGGTGATAAGGGTGGATGCCAATACCAGCGGAGCCATTCTCCTAGGAATACCGGCATCCGGAGATTGAATTTCATTCAGCAGAAGGTTGTTGCCTTTCTCACTATTCTTGCCGTAATGGTGGTACAGGTACCATATACCCAAACCGGCTAAAGGCAAAAAATACAACAGCCAGGGATGTTGCCAACGCAAATTGGTGGCCGCATCCAGCGCAAGAAGAAAAAGCGCGACCAGCGAACCAGTAGCAGCGCTGATCAGCAATACCCTGATCGTTTGAAGCAGATAATACCTTGCGGACATCCGTTACAGGTTTCCGGAAAAAGTATATTTGAAATCCACTTTCCAGGTGCCGTTCGTTTTGATCACTTTCAACACCTGGGGCTTCTTTTTATAACTATTCGAGAAGTTGATGATGGAAACGGAGTCGCTCACTTCTTCTTCGGAATTGATGGTGATGCTTGCACGACGGAAAGCCTCCCGGTCGTCGGAGGAAAGGTTGCGGTAGCTTTCTTCCCAGCGGGTGAGCAGGTTCTGGTTGGTACTGTCTTCGAGGAGGAAGAAGGCTGCTTTCTTGTAATTGCCGTCTAAAGAAGCGCGCACGAATTCTCTACCCGCGTCAAGGGCGTTCTCTGCATTTTTGGGCGCGTCGTCGTGGGAATTGCATGCAAGCCAACAGCCTGTTACTGTGGTTAAGAACAATAACAGGCTGCGTTTTTTACTTTTCAACATTTGAATTATGATTGATGTCTGTTCTGGGATCGTTGTTCCAGATACGCTTCTTCACGTTCCTTGTCTTTGTCGTAGGCGCGGATGATGGCTTTCACCAGCCTGTGCCTTACAACGTCTTCTTCGTCCAGCTCAATGTGCGCGATGCCATCAATGTGTTTCAGGATGCGGGTGGCTTTGTCCAGACCGCTTCGCTGGTTTTTGGGAAGATCCACCTGTGTGGGGTCTCCCGTAATGATGGCTTTCGCGTTGGCGCCTATACGTGTCAGGAACATTTTCAATTGCAGTTCGTTGGAGTTCTGCGCCTCATCGAGGATGATAAAGGCATTGTCCAGCGTTCTTCCGCGCATATAAGCCAGCGGTGCGATTTCGATGGTCCTGGTACTCATGTAGTAACCAAGTTTATCGGCGGGAATCATGTCGTCCAGCGCATCGTATAGCGGACGAAGATACGGATCAATTTTTTCTTTCAGGTCGCCGGGTAAAAAACCAAGGCTTTCGCCTGCTTCTACCGCGGGACGTGTAAGGATGATCTTTTTAACGGCCTTGTTTTTCAGGGCACGCACGGCAAGGGCTACGGCAGTGTATGTTTTACCGGTACCTGCGGGTCCGATGGCGAATACAATATCGTTTTTATCGATAGCGGTTACCATGCGTTTCTGGTTGGCCGTCCGGGCGCGTACGGTTTTTCCATTCGGACCAAATACTAAAATGTCGTTCGGATTTCTCTCTACAAAATTGTCAACGGTCTCGGCATCGTCTCCACCCAAAATCTGTTCAAAATAATTCTCGCTCATGTGCCCGTTTCTTTCAAGGTACTGCACAATGAGGTCGATCTTTTCTTTGGCGGTTTCCACTTGTTCAGGGGCACCGCTGAGTTTGATCTGTGTGCCGCGGGAGAGAATCTTGAGTAGTGGGAATTTCTTTTTCAGGAGGTCCAGCTTTCCGTTGTTGACCCCGAAGAATTCAATGGGGTTCACCGTTTCGAGGTTGATGATCGTGTCTGTCAAGGTGTTCGAATTTTGGTTCACAATTACTGGCGCTGCAAAGGTTCAGTGCAATTTATATGCCTTCAGAACTGAAGGTCATACACTGATAACGCTTCTAACCAAATATAGTTTTTGAACACTATTAGATGCAATTTTAGTTATTAACAGGATGTTGAAAGAAATGTCTGTAAAGCACTGTTATTTAATTCTTAACCCAACTGAGTAATGCCGTTTTTTTAACGTTTACCAGCGCCCCACCAGTTTGATGTTCAGCAACCGGGGCGTGAGTCGGTTGGGAATGGAGAAAACATTGTTGGAAAAGTCTTTCACCATCTGGTAGGAAATGGTGTTCGCCCTGTCGATGAGGTTGAATACTTCGAGGCTGAGCCAGATGTTTTTGAAATTCCTGAACGGGCTTTTGCTTC
>CAMLPA010000309.1 GCA_946481605.1 uncultured Flavihumibacter sp.
CATCTGTGTTCCGGCTAAACGGTAGGCTGCTTTTTTCATCTCTCCTACCTGCCCCAGTTTTCTGCCATGATAGAGTTCAAGATGATTAAAGGTCAATTGCCGGGCATCATTCAGCAGCGGATATAAACTTAAAGCGATGCGCCTGATACGATTTGCCTGCAAACTATCCTTGTCGTTAATGGCTGTTCCCCAGGCGAAATAGACCGTCCTGTCGAACAGGAGGGACGCAAGTGTGCTTTTGTCTGTTGAAGGCAACTTATCAAGATGCTTAGAGATGAAGGGGACCGCTTCCGACCAACTTCTGCCGCCATTCTTTGCCAGGAACCATAATTCTGTTGAATCAGGCACTGCATTGCGCAGCACACTTACATAAGTGTTGAGTAAAGAGGAATTGTCGAGTTGAAGGGAAGTACGGTAGCTTAAATACGCACGCAGAAAATCAATATCCCGGTCTCCGTTTCTGAACCTTGTTTCGAAGGCGGCAAGATTTGCGGCCACGCTGTCCATTCCAAGCGCGGAACCGGCGGTTGCAATAAATTCAGGAGCAGAAAGGTAGCCGGTTCTTCTACTCAAAAGTGTGCCGGTTTTATCCAGAAACAACCAGGTGGGGTACGCTTTCACTTCGTAAGTTTTACCCAGCCTGGGCCCTTCCCCTTTTTCCGCATTCATACGGTAGCTGATAAAATGCCTGTTGAAGAAAGTGCCAACTTCCGGCTTTACAAATACTTCACGCTCCATTTGTTTGCATGGCGCGCACCAGTCCGTATATACATCCACAAATATTGGTAATCTGCGCGCCGCTGCTTCAGCCAGTACTTCATTCCAGGTTCCTTTGAAGAAATGAATTGCCGTTGAATCCTGGGCCGTAATGGAATTCACCGCAGCAATAAAATGTAAAAACACTATAATAACGATACGATAACACTGGCACATAGGCATAAACGAGAAGATTCCAAATATAATAAACCATCAGTTCAAATGAAGCCGTATTTATAAAAAAGCCTTTCGCGTTCTTTTACACGAAAGGCTTTTTATGATCTTACAGATCATTAATGGTACATTTTAAATATGCCGGAATAACTATTTTTTATCTCCGGATTCTTCTTCACTTTCTTCCTTCTCCTCTCCGGCATCCTCCATCTCTTCCCGCACTTCATTGGCGAGGGATGAAAGCGGTCCTTTCATTTTCTCCTGTGGATCTGTGGTATGTAATGTTTCAGGATCCGGACTGAAAGCGGACTCGCTTTTTTCTTTGTTTTTTTTGTCTGTCATACGCGTAGTTTAGAATACGTGCAACAAAATTGTGCCATCAGTATAATTTTCCGGTTGCGGAAACATTTTCCCAAATAACAAACTCAGGCGCCCTGTCCCAGACTTTTAGTCAATCCCCCATCCATGTAAAAAGTGGACCCTGTGGAATAATCGCTATCGCTGCTGGCGAGGAATAAAGCGAGTTTGGCGATCTCTTCCGGTTTGCCGGCACGTTTCATCGGGATATGCTGTTCTTTTTCCTTTCTGACGGCAGGGTCATCCATGGCTTCCTGGTTCATGGGGGTGAGGATCATGCCGGGCGCAATATTGTTCACCTGAATACCTTTATCGGCCACTTCCAGTGCGAGACAGCGGGAGAAGTTACGGATGCCCGCTTTTGAGGCGTTATAATCTGAATTTCCGGGTGAAGCGATGGATTCGTGTACAGAAGATAT
The DNA here is from genome assembly GCA_946481605.1 of uncultured Flavihumibacter sp. Next base: position 1,707 of record CAMLPA010000309.1, read on the forward strand.
ATTGATGATTTTTCCAGGCTTATCAGCGGCCAGCAGTTGGCGTACGAATGCGCGGGAGCAAAAGAAGGTACCGTAAAGGTTCGTTTTGATGGTTTTGTCGAATACTGCTGTGTCCATCTCCGCAACGGGTATGCCCGAACCGTTTACCCCTGCATTGTTTACCAGGATATCCAATCCACCGAATTTTTCCTGAATAAGATCGAAAGCCTGCTGTACGGATGTTTCATCGCTTACATCCAGTTTTATCACCATGGTTTCAGCTCCTGCTGCCGATGCTTCTTCAGCCGCAGCTTCAGCGCCTTCATTATCCGAATGATAGGTAAAAATAACTTTGGCGCCGTTGCGGGCGAATTCAAGTGCGATGGCGCGACCTATGCCGGAATCGGAGCCTGTAATGAGGGCGGTTTTGTGTTGAAGTACCTGCATTGTTTTGGGTATGGGTGTGAAAAAACCATACCACTACGGTAAGACTTCCTATCCAGCTATTTCTATTTCTCCCTTAATTCGGTAGAAACATCAAAACCACGCTCGTGGTAGTCGTGGCAAACCTCCTCCTCTCTGGGAGGTGCAGCTTCAGTATCCACGAGCAGGAATTCAGCCAGCATCATCAGTGGCTCCTCGGGTGAAAGTAGCATTAGCGGCGTATTTAACCTCAAAGTTGGCACTTCCATATTAAGCAAACAATAGCTGTGAAAAGAGTTTACAATCAGTTAATGTGCGTTAAATACATTATTTTCAAATATGCGTTGAGTCATATCCGGTATAGTTGTTGTACAAGCAGCTTACCGGAACGGCAATGTTTTAAAGCAGCCAATAACAGCAGAAAAAATGTTTGATCAGTATGGAAAAAAGACCCGAAGCATCTTTTTTTGGAGCACCTGAAATTGACTTATCAACCTTAGACGCGTTAAGCAAGCAAGCGCCGGAAATCATTGTATGGGCCGCGCCGGTGATGTTTTTACTGGTGTTGATTGAATGGTACTTCTCGTTCATCCACAAAAAAGGCCTCTACCATAAAAAAGAAAGTATAGGTTCCATTTTGGTGGGCATCGGTAATGTATTGATTTCGCTGCTGCTGAAGGTAGGCCTCCTGTGGCTGGTGGTTTGGGCGTACAACCTGGTACCCTGGAGAATGCAGTTCAGTTGGTGGAGCTTTCTGCCCTGCTATATATTTTACGATTTCTGCAGCTACTGGGCGCACCGCATTTCGCACGAGCAAAGGTTCTGGTGGGCTACTCATATTGTGCACCACAGCAGCGAGCATTACAACCTCACCGTTTCTTTCAGGCTTAGTTGGGTGCAGCATTTAAAACTGATTTTCTTTATACCCGTTGCCATGGCTGGTTTCCACCCCATTATATTCTTTGTGGTGAACCAGATTGCTACCCTTTTCCAGTTCTGGGTACATACCGAGTACATCGGGCGCCTGCATCCCATCATTGAATATATTTTCGCAACGCCCTCCAATCACCGGGTGCACCATGGTTCGCAGGAGAAATACATCAATAAAAATTACGCGCCTACTTTCATTATCTGGGACAGGCTTTTCGGCACTTACCAGCGGGAGGAAGAAAAAGTGGAATACGGCGTTACCCATAATATCGTGCAGAAGGCCAATCCCATTTACATCAATTTTCACGAATTTTCTGATATCTGGAAAGATGTGAAAAAAGCCGGCTCCTGGAAAATGAAATTCTTCTACCTTTTCGGTAACCCTATTGCTGTAGCTGCCGCCAAAAAAGAAAAAAAGGTTGTTAAACAGATCAGTGATTAGGGTTGGAAATTTTTAAACAGAACAATAACTACCCGCTGTATTTCATCTTACATTGCTTTGATAACTTCGTGGTAATCTTGTAAAAAATGAAACCATTCATCTTATTCCTGCTCACTTTGTGCTCCGCTTGCACGAATCTTCCTGCACAAACCTCCAGTAACGATCTTCAGATCACACACCTCACAGGCGAATTCTACATATACACCACCTATAACCTGTACAAAGGAGAAAAAGTACCGGCCAATGGTATGTATCTTGTTACGGCTGCAGGCGTTGTGCTGTTCGATACGCCCTGGGATACCGCGCAGTTTCAACCACTCCTCGACAGTATCCGGATCAAACATGGCAAAAACGTAACACATTGTATAGCCACCCATTTCCACGATGACCGTTCCGGAGGACTGGAATACTATAAAAAGCAGGGAATAAAAACCTATACGACCACGCGCACAGATGAACTCAGTAAAAAGTACGGCCACAAAAGAGCTGAATTTCTCCTCCGGAAAGATACAGTCTTTACCATTGGAGGATATTCTTTTGAAACCTGCTTTCCCGGTGAAGGACATACGCCAGACAACATCGTCATCTGGTTCAACCAGCAAAAAATATTATACGGCGCCTGCCTTATAAAAAGTGTGGAGGACGTTGACCTGGGCTACCTGGGCGATGCCAACAAAGCAGCATACGCCGCCACCATTAAAAACCTGCAGCAAAAGTTCCGCCAACCCAAATTTGTGATTGTCGGACATGGCGACTGGACCAATGTAAAAGCACTGGAACATACACGGAAAATGGCCGAAGCATTAAAACAGTGAACAAAAAGTTTCCTTAACGGTTAAACTGAAGTAACACATTTCAACCGCTTAACAGGACGCTTAATGCACCGCGAATTTACCATTGAAGAAAAAGACAGGATCATAGAAATGGCCTGGGAAGACCGAACGCCATTTGAAGCCCTCCGCCACCAGTTCGGACTCCTGGAAAAGGAAGTAGTGGCCCTGATGCGGAAAGAATTAAAACGCGCTTCATTTGAACGGTGGAGAAAACGCGTGCACCAGGGCGTGAGCATCAAACATCTCCACAAAAGACCAGGGTCGGTTACCCGTTTTAAGTCCGCGATGCAAAGAACAATTACCGCCAACAGGATTTCAAAAAGATAAGGTTCCAGCACTTTCCATTCTTACAATCCCCAAAAAAAATGATCATTACCTCCAAAGAACTGACTGCATTTGAAAGAAGGTTCAGGGCCAATTTCATCAATTCCCTGGGCGGCTTCAAAAGCGTGGTGCTTATTGGTACACGGAGCGCCGCAGGCAACAACAACCTGGCT
>CAMLPA010000310.1 GCA_946481605.1 uncultured Flavihumibacter sp.
TACATATTATTCCTATCTTTCGGGGAGAAATAACGATTGCCATGCACCACAAACCCCGGCTTGCATTCTCCCAGGTATTCAACATGAGTTTTGGTTTTCTAGGCATCCAGTTTGGATTTGCCCTTCAGAACGCGAACGTATCCCGCATATTCGAAAAACTTGGCGCGGAGGAAAGTAAACTCGCGATTCTCTGGCTCGCCGCTCCTGTAACGGGTTTGCTGGTTCAGCCCATCATTGGTTATTATAGTGATAGAACCTGGCATCCGAAGCTGGGACGCAGAAGGCCTTTCTTCCTGGTAGGGGCTATCCTGGCCAGTATTGGTCTGATACTGATGCCCAATTCTTCCGAACTCTGGATGGCTGCGGGATTGTTGTGGTTGCTGGATGCGTCCATCAACATTTCAATGGAACCGTTTCGTGCTTTTGTAGGTGATCTGTTACCGGATGAGCAAAGGACTTCCGGCTTCGCGATGCAGAGTTTCTTTATTGGTACAGGCGCGGTCATCGCTTCCATGCTGCCGTATATTTTCACCAATTATTTCGGTGTGAAAAACACCGCTCCTGAAGGAGAGATATCAGATTCCGTGAAGTGGTCGTTTTACCTGGGAGCGCTGGCATTTCTTGGCGCCGTCATGTACACTGTATTTACCACGAAGGAATACCCGCCGGAGAACCTGGAACAATTAAAGGAAGAAAACAGAAAGGCTTCTGTTTTCAGTGGCCTGAAGGAATCTTTTCAGGGCATTTTTCAAATGCCGAAGACCATGTTGCAACTCGCGGTGGTGCAATTCTTTTCCTGGTTCGCTTTGTTCGCGATGTGGATTTACACCACACGTGCCATGACGAGCCACGTATATGGCACCACCGATACCACTTCGGCTTTGTACAATGAAGGCGCAGACTGGGTAGGCGTTTGTTTTGCCGTATACAATGGCGTAGCCGCGGTTTTCGCGCTGGCGCTTCCCTGGCTGGTGAAACGCACCAGCAGGAAGCTGACCCATTTGTTCTGTCTTGTGGCTGGCGGTATCGGCTTAATTTCAATTTATTTTATTTCAGATCCCAATATGCTGCTGGTGTCCATGATTGGTGTAGGCATCGCCTGGGCGAGTATTTTATCGATCCCTTATGCCATGCTGGCCGGCTCACTTCCTCCGGAAAGAATGGGGTATTTTATGGGTGTGTTCAATTTCTTCATTGTAATTCCACAGATCGTGGCGGCAGGCATTCTCGGCTTTTTGCTGGAAACATTCTTCGACAGTTCTTCCATCTTCGCACTGGTGATCGGCGGCGTATCTATGATACTTTCAGGCCTTTTCTGCCTGGCAGTTGCGGATGGAAAAAAAGTTAAACTTCCAATTGAACCATAATAGATGAAAAAGATACTGATCGCCCTGTTGCTATTCAATGCCACTTTGTGTTTCTCGCAGAAACTCGACGTATATCCCACCAACTGGTGGGCGGGGATGAAACGGAGTTCGCTTCAGTTACTTGTTCATGCGGATACAGTGCTTTCACCTAAAAATGTGCAGGTGAAATACCCCGGGGTGCAGGTGAAAAAAATCACCTTGTTGGAGAACCCCCATTACCTTGCAATAGACCTGGTGCTGGATCCGAAAGTGAAGCCCGGTACCTTCTCCCTCAAAATAATGGCGGGAGGGAAACAGGTGTCCATTCCTTATACGCTGATGCTTCGCGATCCGGGCAATGGCAAAACACGTATCAGGGGCGTGGACGCGTCGGATTTTATTTACCTCGTTTTGCCCGATCGGTTCAGCAATGGCGATCCGGGCAATGATGTTGTTCCGGGCATGTATGATACGGTTTGTAACCGCGCCATTCCTTCTGCCCGCCATGGTGGCGACCTCAAAGGCATTCAGCAAAAACTGCATTACCTGGACGATCTTGGCGTTACCGCGCTTTGGCTCAACCCGGTAATAGAGAACGATATGCCCGCTAAAGAAGAAGGCGGACGTCCGCTCAGCGGATTCCATGGCTACTGGTTCACGGACCATTATAATGTGGACCGCAGGATAGGAGGGAACAAAGCTTATCTTGAACTGGCTGATTCTATTCATAAAAAAGGCCTGAAACTGATCCAGGATGCCGTGTATAACCATGTGGGGTACACGCATTGGTTCATTCGAGACCTGCCTATGAAAGATTGGATCCACCAATGGTCGCCCTACATGAATACTTCTTATAAAGACCAGACGCTGATGGATCCTTATGCTTCCAAAGCAGATGCCCGTACTATGAGTGATGGCTGGTTCACCCACAATCTTCCTGATCTCAACCAGAAAAATCCCTATCTGGCGGAGTTCCTTATCCAGCACGCAATCTGGAGCACCGAAATGTTTGGTCTGGATGGCTGGCGCATTGATACGTATGCTTATAACGACCTGGAATTTATGAACCGTTGTAACGCGGAACTGTTGCATGAATATCCGCAACTGGGGCTCTTCGGCGAAACATGGGTGCACGGCGTACCCAACCAGGCTTTTTTTACGAAGAATAAAATGAAGGATGTTCCTTTCTCTTCCAACCTGCCAGGTGCCACGGATTTTCAATTGTACTTCGCCATGATGAGCGCCCTGAACCAGCCGGATGCCTGGACCGAAGGGCTCACTAAATTGTACACTACGCTTGCCCAGGATTTTATTTATGAAGACCCTTATAAGCACTGTCTGCACCTCGATAACCACGATCTCGATCGTTTCGTTTCCGTAATTGGCGAGGATTCTGCCAAATATAAAATGGGTATAACCTGGTTGCTTACCCTGCGCGGCATACCGCAATTATATTATGGTACGGAAATTCTGATGAAGAATTTTAAAAATCCTTCTGATGATGCCGTTCGGGAAGATTTTCCGGGTGGCTGGAAAAATGATAAAGTAGATAAATTCAGCAAGGAAGGCAGAACACAGGCGGAGAACAATGCTTTTGACCTGGTAAAAAAGCTTGCCCGTTACAGGAAAAATACACCTGCGCTGCAACATGGGAAACTGATGCAGTATGTGCCGGAAAATGGCGTGTACGTTTATTTCAGGTACGATGAAAACAAAACTGTGATGATTGCCATGAATACCGGAAAGAACAAGATTGAACTTCCCATGGCGCGTTTCTCAGAACGCATAGGTGCTCACAAAGCAGGCCTGGACGTGCTTTCAGGCGCTACCATTAAATTGGATCAACTTTCAGTTCAGCCACTTGAAACCTTAGTGATCGAACTACGCTAGGTTATTTTCTCCCTTACTCACCGTTAAAACACCTATTGTCTGGCATGGCATTGTGGATGTACATTTGTGTTGTGCCGGCAGGTGTTCACAAACCACCAATGTTTGTGCGCAGGATAATTCATCCACCGCGATAGAAGGGGTGATTCATGAAAACAAATGTGTATGATGGAAAAAGTGATGCAGGGAGCAGGCTTGGCGATGCTGTTTACTGGTTAAAAGACATTGTTCCTCAGATTTTAATAATATCACCCGGGAACTTTTTCGGGTGATATTTTCCCCGACCCATGCAGGTTTAAGAATCGATGAAATACAATTGTGGTGCATAGAATGGTTCAACTTCTATTTTCGTATCTTCATCGAAACGCACGGAATGACAAACCAATCACCTGGAAATGATCAGCATGGAGCAAAGAAAAGCCGTGGTAAAAAGACCGGGTTAAAGCATTACGAAGCATCGAACTTTATTGATACTTCAAAACCGGTCTGGAATTATTCTCTTTTCACCCAGGAAGATATCACCAATTACCAGGCAGGCACCCACTACAGTGTCTACGAATTGATGGGGTCGAAAGAGATTGAAGTGCTCGGCCGCAAAGGTATTTACTTTGCCGTATGGGCGCCCAATGCAACTTTTGTTTCGGTGAAGGGTAATTTCAACAACTGGAACAATGATTCGCACCCGTTAACGCCGAGGTGGGAGCAGTCTGGAATATGGGAAGGCTTTGTGCCTGATCTGGGTCTTGGTGAAGTGTACAAATACTTTATCAAAGGCTACAAGGGCCTTGAACTGGATAAAGGAGATCCATTTGCTCATTTCTGGGAGAAAAGACCGAGCACCGCTTCCATTACATGGGATTTGCAATATGAATGGAACGATGGTGAATGGATGAAGAAAAGGAAAAAGCACAACAGCCTGAACGCGCCCTGGAGTGTATATGAAATGCACCTCGCCAGTTGGATGCGCCCCGATCCCAACGATGAGGAATCGTACAACACTTACGAGCAGATCGCGGAAAGACTGGTGCCTTACCTGCAGGAAACAGGGTTTACCCATGTGGAGTTCATGCCGGTAATGGAACATCCGTTTGACGGTTCCTGGGGGTACCAGGGTACGGGTTATTTTGCTCCGACCTCAAGGTTTGGTGATCCGCAAGGATTCATGAAGCTGGTTGACCTGCTGCACCAGGCGGATATTGGGGTGATCCTCGATTGGGTACCTTCGCATTTTCCTTACGATGCGCATGGCCTGTTCATGTTCGATGGAGCCCACACCTACGAGTATGCGGATATGCGTAAAGGTTACCACCCGGATTGGAACTCCTACATCTTCAATTATAAGAGAGGGGAGGTGAAATCTTTCCTGATCAGCAGCGCACGTTTCTGGCTGGAATATTTTCACATTGATGGTATTCGGGTGGATGCCGTTTCGTCTATGCTTAAACTGAATTACAGCCGGGGAGCAGGGCAGTGGGAACCCAACGAATTCGGTGGTGATGGTAACCTGGAAGCCATCGCTTTTATCAAGGACCTGAACGAAACGGTGTACCGTGATTTCCCTGATGTGCAAAC
>CAMLPA010000311.1 GCA_946481605.1 uncultured Flavihumibacter sp.
AAAATAAGGTTCCTGCCGCTTCATGGTGCGCCATAATTTGAATAGCTGCAGAAGGATACCAGGAATGCTTACCCGAAACCCATTGGCGAATTGGGCATTTTCATTGTTGTATGTAGTATCGGAACGATCGGCTGCCATCGGGCCGAAGATAGGATATTGCTGAGCCTTCACAAATTTCCGGAGGGAATAGATGTTTACACAGACAGCTACATAACCCGGGCAATAGTCTCCTCCATTCGCACCTCTTCTCCATGGCGGCATCAGACTTCCAGCAGTTGCAGTATCTTTTCATTTTCAATAATCACCATTCCCTGCCGGTCGCTGGTGATGCCTTCTTTTACCGTATAAGGATAGGCTGGCGTATTGCCATTCATTACCGTAGGCAGGTAGGAGAAACGAATGGAACTGAACTGCTCTTTTAAGGCTGTTCCTACTTCTATGATATGGGTAGAGATGATGAAAAAACAATTCCTGTATTTCGAGAAGGCTGTAGTAACTGCAAGCGTGGCATCGTAAGCATCTTTTACGTTCGTCCCTTTGAAGAGTTCATCGAATACCACGAGTAGTTTTTTCCCGCTGCTCACTTCCTGCGCTACTTTTTTCACTCGGAGTACTTCCGCGTAAAAATGACTGTACCCCATATCGAGGTTGTCCGGCACATTGATGGAGGTGTACAAGCCATCGCAAACGGAGCAGCGCATTCCTTTCGCGGCTACAGGGAAGCCGGTATGCGCGAGGTAGGTGGCGATGCCGATGGATTTCATCAATGTGGATTTCCCCGCCATATTCGCGCCCGTTAAAAAGATAAGGTTGTGTGCGCTGTTCAGGGAAACGGGGTTCGCCACAGCTTTCAGCAGTCCGGGATGCCAGAGGGCTTCTGCTTCCAGCACATTCATGGGTGCGGGCAACACTTTCGCATAGGAGAAACCTCTTTCGCGCGCCACGCCGCTCACGGCTATGTACACATCAAGCTGGTAAACGATTTCAAGCAGTTGCTCCATGTCATTTCTTAAAGTATGGCGGAGCAGATGGTCGTAGCGGGCCGCTTTCAGCAACGGTATTTCTTTTGCGTCAGCAGCGTTCGAGAGCCAGTGGAGTTTTGGATGGGAAAGCATTGTTCTTGCGGGCGCCACAAAACCGATCCTGAGTTTGGTCAGCAATTCGTTTAAAGCCATCAGTGCTTTGATGGTGGCTTTCAGTCCGGTTTGCAGGGTCGCATACTGCTCATCGCGCAGCAAAGTATGTGTCAGTTTCTTTCTTGTCCATCCGGCAACGGCAGCCATAAGATTGGTGCTGCTTCCGTTAGTGAGGTAGTTTTCCACGGGCAGGAAATCTTCCCGGGTGAAGGGGAACCGGAAAGCATTTTCCTGGAAATAACGGAAGGTTTCACTTCTTGCATTGATGGCATCCGGATCCTGAAGCGGGTGATGAAACATTTCGTTGAGCAGCCGCTCCCCGCCCGAAGTTTTTACTTTATTGAAAAGGGAATAGATGGAATGTGGTTTGAATTTACCCGTCATTCCAAGGTCATCCAGCGTCTGTTTGTCTGTAGTAAAACTCATACTGCTTGCTTTTCTTTCAGCCCGGCTTCCAGTATATCGAGGATGCCTTCGTTGTTGATGATGATCATGCCGTGCCTATCGTCGGTAATGCCTTTTTCCAGGGTGTAGGTGTACACGGGTTTGTTGCCGTTCATGCGGGTAGGCAAGTAAATGAAACGAATATTCGAGCAGCTTTTCCCCAATACTTCACCTGCTTCGATGATATGGGTGGAAACGAGGAAAAGACTGTTCCGGCGGCGCGCGAATCCTTTGGTGATGGCGATGGTGGCCTCGTATGCATCTTTCACATTGGTACCACGGAACAATTCATCGAATACGATGAACAGGTTTTTTCCCAGACTCAGTTCGTGGGCCATTTTCTTTACCCGCAATACTTCCGCGTAAAAATGGCTGGCCCCCATCCCCAGGTTGTCCGGCAGGTTGATGGTGGTGTAAATGCCATCCATAACCGAAAATTCCATTTTGCCTGCGGCCACTGGAAAACCGATATGGGCAAGGTACAGGGCAATGCTGATGGATTTCATGAAGGTTGATTTTCCCGCCATGTTCGCACCTGTGAGGAAAAGCACGTTCCCTTCCGGAGAGATTTGCAGGGAATTGGGCACCGCTCCCGGAACCTGTGGATGGTATATGCCTTCCACCGCGATTTTAAGCTCATCTTTCGGCAAAGCCGATGCGAATACGAAGCCACGCTCCCTGGCCACCTTCGCCACGGATAGATAAATATCCAGCAGGTAAATATGTCGGAGCAGCAATTGCACCAGGTTGCGGTGCCTGAAACGGAGCAACACATCGTACACCGCAATCTCTTCAAGGGCAGGTTTCGCGCCGCTGTTGCGCAAGGGAGCAAAGGCAGGATCATTCAACACCTCATCCAGCAATTGCTTTTCCCCTGAATAACCGTGTTGTACGGGAAGTTTCAACGCTTCCAGAAACGCACGGCATTCCCGGAATACTTCGAGCAGCGCTGTTACACCTTTTACCACCATTATGGTTTCCGTATCCTGCGCCACAAGGTTGCTTACTCTCTGGGTGAGCGATTTTTTCTCCTGCGAAATCCTTGTTCTTTCATCCTGGTTGGCGAGATAAGGTTCGATGGCATCGAAATGCGCGCTAAGGAAGGGGAATACAGTCTCCTCCACGGAAAAGAACCTGATGATGTCCGCGCGCCTGTTGATGGCGTCATGGTCCGACAAAGGATACCGGAACATTTCTTCCAAAGCCGCCGCGCCACCTCTTGTGGCGCAGCGGTTGAACATATTATAGATGGAATCGCCCCCATGCTTTCCGAAGATGTTCAGGTCTTCGAGGGTTTGCTTATCGGTAGTGAACAACATATTGACCTATTTCCTTTTTCTGCGAATGAGTAAAATGGCTGCGAAAGCAACCAGTACGCCTGGCAGCAGCCAGAGGTAAACAAGTCGCATGGTTTCCACCTGCCCACCAGTCATTTTCACGGCCCTGTCGTTTGTTTTGGGGCGGTAGCTGCTGATCGGGAATTCATCGTAGGCGAGCCAACTGAACAGCGCATTGGTAAAATGAAAGCCTGCATTACTGAAGCTGCCGTTCTTCATAAAATCCGCGTCGCCGGTAACGATGATTCGTTGTGCTCTGCCCTTGATATTCCTGGAAAGCGACAAGGTGGTTGGTATGATCCCTTTCGTATCGCCTTCCTCCGGGGCATAAGTTATGGTTCCCTGGCTTTCCGGCCTCCCTCCCCTGCCACGTGGCCGTGCTGAATTTTCAGTTACAACGGCTGGTGTGGCCATAGCAGCATTGGGTCCGGCTGAAGCTGTTTTCACCTGGGTTATTCCGCTCTTGTGTTTCGCTGCGGGCGTATTGCCGGATTTACGTTTAGTTGTGTCTGTTTGTTTCTGCCCGGCAGGCACATCCTGTTCATCGTTCTGACCGCCATAAATGCTGCCCATCATCATAACACCACCTGCTGCGGAAGTCATTAGTTCCGGGTCGAGGTCCTGTATCCTGTTCCAGGTAATTTTGTCGTCACTCACCAGCAATGGTTTTGCCGTAAAGCCACTTCCTGGTACCGGCTTCAGTCCTGCCACACCCACCATGGTTACTTTCTCTCCCAAAGTATCTTCCCTGAGATCGCGCAGGTATTTTGACATACCGGCGGCTTCTTTCGTCAACATCAACCTCACCCTGTCTGGTGCTGCATCCTTATCCGCCTGCACCAGTCTGCCCGCCATCAGTTCCACGCCAACTTCGTTCAGGATGGGCTGGGATACTTCCGCCTTACCCGGCTCACAGGCAATCAGCAGGTTTCCACCCTTGCTGATGTATTCCCTGAGCCTTTCCAGGGCCGTTTCACTCCATTGCAGTTTCGGATCCGCAATCACCAGTGTAGACACATCGTCGGGTACAGCCCTGCTGTCCAGAGTCACGGTATCCACATCGAAACCCTGGTTAATGAGGGCATAACGGAAGCCCTTTGCGGTAGCGATTTTTTCGTATTCCCGGTCCCCTTTTCTGAAAATACTCCTCTCCATGTTTCCTGTAACGAACGCCACTTTCGGGAGCTTTGTGTGCATCAGCCGCTTAAAGGCTGCGGACACTTCCGTTTCACTGGGCCATACCATCTGGTCGTCGAAAATCCGCAGGAAAGTGGTTTTATCCTTGTATTTGAGTTGCATTACAAACCGGTTCATTTCAGGACGCAGGTCTATGATCTTACGCATCTCCTCCGGCGTTTTTACATCATTCATACGCATTCCGGTAGCCTTGGTCTGCTGCTGCGCAATTTCTTTCAGTGATTTTCCCGGGTAACCACTCAGCATCATTGTATTGTCCAATGTGCTGTCGTAGAAGCTTATCGCCTTATGCACCCTGATATTGTGTCCTTTTTTAAACCGGTTGTACATTTCCCAGGTAGAGGCAATGCGGTTGTAAGACGCGTCCATACCCATCCCCATTGATCCTGCCAGTATGTTGTTGTAGGTAATCACTTCAATGGGTTCTTCTCCCATGTCTTCAATGATCTTTTGTACGTTAGGCAATATGGTATTCCGCTGGTGCAGGGAAGCATCATAATAGCTAATAAATCCGGGCAATGAGAAGAAATACCCGATGGCCACACATACCGCCACTACCGCTGCATACCTGCCCACTTTGAATGCTGCTGACCTGGATTCCATTCCCGACTTCAGCTTGTAAATACTCAGGCCCAGGAATATCGCGATGATCACGATAAAGTAAATCACATCTTTGGAAGAAATGAGG
>CAMLPA010000312.1 GCA_946481605.1 uncultured Flavihumibacter sp.
GGTGTTTTCACCTTGATATCCGGTTGAACGGCAGATTTTTCGATGAGCTCTTTTACCTGCTGACCAGTCAGTTGCGGATAGTATTGCAAAATCAGTGCAGCTACACCTGCTACAACAGGCGATGCCATACTTGTACCCTGTGCGTTACCGTAAGTATTGCCACCTGGGATAGTGGAGTAAATTTTCACACCCGGAGCAAACACATCCACCTGGTCTTTACCGTAGTTGGAGAAGCTGGCGGTGATGCCACCAGATTTGGGATCGCCACTGGCGCCAACGGTAATGAAGTTGGAAGCGCGGGACTTAGTTACATTGATGTTGGGGTTGGGGAAGTTGTCTTCCACATCCACGTTTTTCGCGTCGTTACCGGCGGCGTGCACCAGCAGAACGCCTTTTGATTCAGCGTAACGAACTGCGTCGTCTACCCAGAATTTCTCGGGAGAAAAGCTTTTGCCGAAGCTCATATTGATCACGCGTGCACCGTTGTCAACCGCATAACGGATGGCCAGTGCAATGTCTTTATCATGCTCATCGCCATCGGGAACGGCGCGGATGGTCATGATGCGCACATTATCGGCCACACCATCTATCCCGAGGTTGTTGCCTCTTTTGGCTCCGATGATGCCCGACACGTGTGTGCCGTGGAAGGGCGTATTGGCCATAACATCATTGTTGCCGTAGTAACGGTCGTTGAAATCAGCGTAATTGTCTTTTACGATTTCGCCACGGTAATCACGTGGTGCCTTGTTGCTGGCTTCAGCTTTCTTTTCTTCCCCACTAAGGTAGTTGCCGAATTCTTCCAGGAACTTATCGACGGTCATGTCCATCATATCGTTTCCTTTCATGATGCCGAGCAGGGTCTGACGTGCTTTTTTCGCTTCGTCGGTAGTGGCTTCGTATTTTTCGAGATCAGCGCCGGTGTATTGTTGTTTACCCATGGCTGTTTTCATCACTTCATCGCTTTTCTTGAAGTTGCTGTAGGCGTTCTTCAGGAAGGCTACCTGCATCTGGCTTTCTTTACCGCTTCCTTCAATGTTTCCGCGTACTTTCTGCCAGATAGCGTATTCAGGATCAGATGCCCAGGCGCTGGTATCTTTTCCTTCCGTGCTGCCGAATTTCAGTTTGAGGTTATGGTAAACGCGTGCCGCTTCGTAGGAATCTTCTTTAACGTTACGGCCATCTTTTCCGCCGATAAAGTTCCAGCCATGCACATCATCAATATACCCGTTTCCATCGTCATCAATTCCGTTACCCGGAATTTCTTTGGCGTTTTTCCAGAGAATGGGTTTCAGGTCTTCGTGCAATGTATCGATACCGGAGTCGATCACGGCTACGATTACTGTATTGCTCTTTCTTCCTTTGAGGAGTTCTTTGTAAGCTTTTTCGACGCCGATACCGTAGTAGCCGTCGTTTTGTTTATCCAGCAGGTGCCAGCCCTGGGGAACGGTTTCCTTAGCGGCGGCGGTTTGTGCATAGGTTCCAAATGAGGCAAGCAACATCATTCCGGTGAACCCGGCGTTTCTCAATAGTTTATTCATATTCACATGTATTAAATAGAACCGCAATTTATTGGTTTGCCGCTAATTTGCGTTGCCGCTGGTCAAGTATTTTGTTAAATGTTCAGTAGCTGAGTTTAAATACCACGCGCCTGTTCTTCGCTCTTCCGGCTTCGGTTTCATTGCCGGCCACGGGTTGGTCGGGCCCAAAGCCTGTAGCGGTAACGTTTTTGGCAGGTGCGCCTTTGGAAATCAGGTAGTTGCGGATAGCGTCCGCACGTTGTTGCGATACCTGGGTATTCCTTGCCGCACTTCCCTTACTATCGGTATGGCCTTCAACGGAAAGCTTGAGTTGTGGATCACTAGCGAGCATGGCAGCGATCTCATCGAGGGTTTTATGGTATTTCGGATCAATGGTTGTTTTACCGAAGGCAAATTGAATAGATGCGGCAATTTCAGCGGCTTTCTTCAACGTTTCTTCTTTCACAATGGGGCAACCCCTGTTTTCTTTTGTGCCGGGCTGATCCGGGCAAAGGTCCTCTTCATCATTCACGCCGTCTTTATCACGGTCGGGGAGAGGGCAACCTTTGAAGCGCGCAACACCTGGAATGGTGGGGCAGGCGTCGTCCTCATCGTTGATGCCATCTTTATCGGTATCGGGAACAGGGCATCCTTTGTATTTGATCAAGCCTTTTACATCAGGGCAAAGATCATCTTTGTCGGGAACACCATCTCCATCGCGGTCGGGACAGCCATTGGTTAATTTAGTTCCTGCTTCGTCCGGACAGGCATCCTGTGCATCAGGAACGCCGTCGTTGTCGCTGTCCTTCAAGTCCGTATTTACGGGAACTGTTGGTGGTTTTTGAACTGCCACCTCTTTCTGCTTCGCAATCCGTATAGATAAAGATCCGCCAACCGTTTGGTGGTAGAAATTACCGGGAACGGTTGGTTGGTCAAAATCGGATAAGCCTCTTGTGAAGAAGCCGCTCAGCATTACCGGTCCGAAATCGAATCCGGCGGAGCCTGAAACGCCAAAATAAGCAGATTTGAATTTCCCTGGATCAGTTCCGGTTTCTCCCTTGGTTTCTTCCGTTCTGATTTCGGTGCGTCCAAAATCCCCCTGACTTACGGGCGGCGTATAATAGGATAATTCATCCACTGTTTTCGATGCATAGAATACGGAAATCATCGGGCCACCGCTCAGAAAGAAATTTACTTTTTTCGAGAGGGGCAGTTTATAAGCCAGTTGAACGGGGATATCAATGTAATCGCTTTTATTAGTGGTTTGGCGGTAATAAAAAGGAGAGGCGTTTGCGCCGGTGGTATCGTATTCCTTCTGAAGAAGACTGCCCTTTCCGCTGAAAAAAATGCCCGGTTGCAGTGCCCAACGGGATGCGGGTTTGAAGGGGATATCCGCCTGAATGCCAATCCTGGCGCTGGTTCTGCCTTTCAGGAAAGGCTGAACATCCGTGCCGTAACCGGCAGTTGTTCCGGATGATTCAATGGTGCCAACCTGGGGGCCACCTGTCAGGAAGAGCCTGACCTGGCTTTGTGCGGCATATTGGCAAAGCAGCAATACCGCCATGCACAAGAAAGAAGTTTTTGTCAAAGCCTGGTTCTTCATCACGGATATTTTGAGTTTGAAGGATATGGAACGATGTTGTATTTCAGTTGATTAAGTGAAAATTCACCCTTAAAAACGTGAGGGCGGGCCTTTTAGTATTTTAAGGGTGAACATCATGCCGTGTTTCGAGGGCTAAACAGTGTTTTCACCGTACCCGGCACTGCCGCTATAACAGTACCGCAGCTACAGGTCGAACCTGATGCCCTGCGCCAAAGGCAGTTTGGTGGAATAATTGATGGTATTCGTTTGCCTTCGCATGTAGTTTTTCCAGGCATCGCTGCCGCTTTCCCTTCCGCCGCCGGTTTCTTTTTCACCGCCGAAGGCGCCGCCGATCTCCGCACCTGACGTACCGATATTCACATTGGCGATACCACAATCGGATCCCGCCGCAGAAAGAAACAATTCGGCTTCCCGCAGGTTCAGGGTCATGATGGCGGATGACAGTCCTTGCGGAACGCCATTTTGCAAAGCGATGGCTTCTTCGGGCGTATTGTATTTCAATAAGTATAGAATTGGCGCGAAGGTTTCCTGTTGCACCACCTCATAATGGGTTTCTGCTTCGGCTATACATGGCCGTACATAACAGCCGCTTTCATAACCTTCACCTTCAAGCGCTCCGCCTTCCACGATGAAACGACCGCCTTCAGTCTTACATTTTTCAATTGCCTGCATGTAATTGTGCACGGCATCTTTATCGATCAACGGCCCAACGTGCACACCTTCTTTTAACGGATCACCGATCACCAACTGCGCATAGGCCTTAACGAGTTTTTCTTTGAAAGCATCATATACGCTGGCGTGGATAATGAGCCTGCGGGTGGTGGTGCAACGCTGGCCTGCCGTACCCACGGCGCCAAAAACGCAGCCTACCAGCGCAATGTCCAGGTCCGCATCTTTAGAGATGATGATGGCGTTGTTGCCTCCCAGTTCCAGTAATGTTTTGCCTAACCTCGCGCCCACGGTTGATGCCACGGCTTTGCCCATTCTTGTGGAACCGGTAGCGGAAATCAATGCAATCCGGTGGTCGGCGCTCAGCCATTCCCCGGTATCCCTGGCGCCCGTTACCAGGCAGCTCACGCCTTCGGGCACGCCGTTCCGGGCGAATACTTCCTGCACAATATGCTGACATGCCACCGCACAGAGTGGCGTTTTTTCAGATGGCTTCCATACGCATGTATTGCCGCAAACCCAGGCCAGCATGCTGTTCCAACTCCAAACCGCTACTGGGAAATTGAAAGCGGAAATAATACCTACCACACCCAATGGATGCCATTGCTCGTACATGCGGTGGCCCGGACGTTCAGAATGCATGGTGAGTCCGTACAACTGGCGGGAAAGTCCTACGGCGAAATCACAGATATCAATCATCTCCTGTACTTCGCCCAATCCTTCCTGTAAACTTTTACCCATTTCATAAGATACCAGTTTACCCAACGCATCTTTTTTCTCCCGCAACGCATCACCTACCTGGCGTACAATCTCACCTCTTTTCGGAGCCGGCCATAAACGCCATTCCAGGAATGCTGCTGATGCTTTGGCAACTACCTTATCATAAGATTCGCGGTCGCAGGAAGCAACAGAACCGATCCATTCCCCGTCAACAGGAGAGTAGGACGCAATAATATCGCCCAGGGAAGTGAGCCATTCCGACCCGGTGGAAACGCCGGG
>CAMLPA010000313.1 GCA_946481605.1 uncultured Flavihumibacter sp.
AGCTCCGCACGGATTTTTTCTTTCATCGCCTTCATTGCGGCGGCGGGTTTCAGGGCTTGCACATACGCATCAAACCCTTTTTCCGTACCCTTTTTTGCAGCATAATATTTTTTAAGCTGCGCCAGCATTACAGGAGAAGTCATGTTTTTCCTGACACTGTTTTCCAGCAGTTCCTGCGCTCCTTTTTTGTTGCCTGTTTTTTCCAGGATGTTCACCTGCGCTTCCAACGCCAGCACTGAACGGAATTTACCTTCAGCAGACAACCTGGCCATGTAAGGCAATGCTTCTTTGTATTTGCCCAGCTTTTCCAGCACCCTGATGTGGATGCCCAGTTTATCATCCAGGTGTTTTAAGGCGATCATCTCCGCCTGCAAAGGCGAATAACGTGTCTGCTCCGTGTAAGAACCATCCTTTTGTTTAAGGATCATTTCATTGATCAGCACTTTAGAAAGGGAATATGCTTTTTCAGCCGATATTTTTCCTACTGTAAACGCGGCATCGAGGTTACTTCTGAACACTTCATTCAGCGTGGCGAAATTCATGTCGGGCACCAGGACGAAGAGTTTTTCGTTTTGTCCCTCGTTAAAGTAATTGGCGGCGAGGGTACGGTAAGCGTTGAAGTAAAGGAGGTCCTGGTTCCTTACCGGCTGACGCAGGTAGTCTTTTATCGGAAAGTCGCGCAGAAAAGCTTCCGTAGCCGTTATCATTTCCGCGGTGCTCTTTGACGCACCTATAGAGCGGGAACGTTCAAACCGGGCGGCGTTGCCGGAAGGATACAACATAACGATCCGTTTTCTTACAGAATCGGCCTTGTCATTCATTTTCAGTAACCGGTAAGTATCGGCGATGATGGCATACCCGCTTTCATCAATATGCGGGTTTCTGGAAAACTTCAGCAGGTTACGCTCCACACTGTTTTGAAAGTCGTAATCTTCTTTATTTTTCAGCATCGCTACATAACCGTCGAAATAGCGGTGCATACTGTCCGGGAAATACTGCATTTCCTTGCGCACCCACAATTCCAGCGCTTCATTGCTGATCTCAAACTTTTCGAAATACCCGGATGGCGCCATACGGAGAGAAGGTTTCCTGAAGAGCGCCCACGACAATGCAGCACCTGGCACACGACCACCATCCTTAGATATTGTGGTGGTTACAAAACCGCGGTCATTGTTGTTGTCCGCAGCAACCAGTTCTCCATTGTTCCACTGCACAAATTTTAATCCCACGAAAGCACATTGTTCCGGCAGCTTCAACTGGCCAATCCAGGCGGTATCGGTTTTCCGCAGCCGGAGGTCCGACAACTCCCAACGGTAGTTGTTGTACATGTACACCACTGCATCAATGGAATCACTTCCTTTCAGCGGACCATCTTCCGGCTTGTATGCCACCTGGAAAGTGTCGCCTGCTTTAAGCATTCCAAAATCATTCATTTTTCCCGCACCGTTCTGCGCATGGGCAAAAGGCATCGCATAGAGCAGCCAGCCGACTGCCGCCATCAGTTTTTTCATCGTCAGAAATTTTTCGTGAACAATAAGTGCGAGCCGTGGGAAAACCCCGGCCGGCTCACACTTACGCCAACAATAAAGAGATTGTTTGTTTATGGATTCTGTTTCAGTTCAGGATTCAGGAGAATGTATTTATCCCCTATCGGGTATACATAACGGTCACTGTTAGGTGCCAATGTAAAATTGTTGCCTTTGAAAGAACGGGTAACGGTAACCTGCAAAGCGGCATCCTTATTCAGGCGTTTCTGATCGAACCAACGCAAACCGGTTCCAAAGAATTCCCTTCTTCTTTCCTGCACCACAGCGTTTAATGCTTCTTGCGCCGTTCCAACCGGAAGATCAGCATAAGTAGCAGCGGAGAAACGTTTCTTCCTGAGTTCATTCAACACAGCGATCGCGGTTGCTGCATTGCCAGAACGCGCTTCCACTTCGGCTTTGATCAGCATCATTTCAGGAACGGATGGTCCCTGGTAGATGCCTTCGAAAGTATAACGGTGCCGCCAGTAGCCGAATCCGGTGAAGGCGGGCGAAAAACTACCGCCGGGTTTTACGAAAAGTTTATAGCGCAGGTCGTTGGTGCCCAGTAAGGTGAGCAGTGCGGTATCCAGTTGAATACCATCATAGTTACCTGCCTGTTTTTTAGAGAATATGATCTGCGGGTCTTGCAGCCGGCGCGGAATAGCTGATGCATTCGTTTCATACGTACGCAGGTCCAGCAATTCACTTCTGATGGAGAGCGCTTTTTCAGCAAACAGTTTTGCCTGACTGAAATTCCTCGTGAAGAGGTGCGTACGCGCCAACAATGCATACACGGCCGATTTGGAAGGACGTGTATTAAAATCGGCCACATCCAGCAGGTGGGGTTCCGCGGCGGTCAGGTCTTCAATGATCTGATTGTACACACTTTGAACGGAAGCGCGCACCAGCGGCACAAACAGGTTGGGTGTTGTAAGCAATGGCACACCCGGATCGGTGGCAGCGGTGGTGCTGTCGAATTGCTTCGCGTAAATATTCACCAGGCACCAATAAGAATAGGCTCTGTGCACCAAGGCCTCGGCGCGTACCGTTTCCTTCAGTTCAGTGGTACCGCGTTGGCTTTCCATCACGCCTTCGATCACTTCGTTGCAGGTGTAAATAACCTTGTAAAGATTTTCCCAGTCCACATCACCCTGTATTTCAGAAAGGTACTTCGCCTGCCAGGTGTACACGTTCTGGTTGATATCGGACAGTGTATTCTGCTTGCTCACATCCAGTATACGTGTATCGTCGTTCGAATAAATTACTTGTCCGAAACCGGATTCCATGGCGGAATTATTGTCCAGCAAAGCGCGGTAGTCGCTGGTGTAAGTCAGTGTCCTGCTCCCCTTCTGATCGATCTCCACGAATTTGCGGCAGCCCGGTGCGACCGCTATGATGAGTAAAAGAAAATAAAAGATTTTCATTATAGCTGAATTAGAATGAAACATTGAGGTTGAAGTAATAGCTGGTAACCGGCGGTACGCTGTAATAATTCGCGTTGGGGTTCAGGAATTCAGGGTCCAGTTTCTCAGGGTTGGCAGCCCAGATCATACCGAGGTTCCTTGCCGTTGCACTGAGGGAAAGTCCCTTGATGCCCCGGGGTAGCATTTTTTCTGAAAACCTGTAGGCCAGGGAAATTTGTTGCAGGCGGATGTTATCGGCCTTGCGCACCAGCGCGTCTGAATAACGGTAACGAATAATACTGTTGTTGTTTACGCCGGTAAGGCCGGGCACCACTGTATTGGCTTCATCACCCGCCGTTTTCCAACGGTAAGCCAGGTCTTCCTGTTTGCCCAATACGCCGAAGAAAGAAGAGAAATTGGGATAGTTGTTGATGGATGGCTTCAGGAACACATGCCCCATGTAGAACGCGGTTTGAACACCCAGTTCTACGTTTTTATACCGGAAGGAATTGTTGAAACCGCCATGATAAGGCGCAGCTCTCACACCAACGTACTTCAGGTCTTTAATGGTGAAATCTGAAGTAAGGTTCGTGGTGTGCTTTATAATTTCGTTCTTACTGTTGTAAATCTGTGTTTGACCGGTGGTGGGATCCAGTCCTGCGTTTCTGTACACAAACATGGAACCGAGGTTATAGCCATCCATGATGTAATTACCACCTTGCGCTACTTGTGAGGCAATAAAGGTGGAATAGCGGCTATCCGTTACCGTGTTTTCCGAATAAGCGAAGTTCAGCGTAGAGGTGATACCCCAGTCTTTTTTATTGACCACTTTCCCCGACAGTCCTAACTCCACACCATTACTTTTGAGTTTACCCGTATTGTAGGACAAGCTAGACCAGCCATAGGTAGCATTAAAAGGCAATGTAGCCAGGATACCGCTGCTTTTCTTCCAGTAAGCGTCCACGCTGGCGGTGATCCTGTTGTTGAAGGCACGGATATCCAGACCGGTATTAAAAGTGGCCGTGGTTTCCCAACCCAATTGTTGGTTGGCAGGATTCTGAAGGGTAGCGATCTGTTGCAAGGTAAGCGGATCGGTTTGGTTCACCGCAATAACGGTTTTGTTGTATCCGCCCTGCGGTATTGTACCACCCGTACCATAGGTAACGCGTGCATCAAGTCCGTTCAGCCATAAAACATTGCTGAGGAATTTTTCCTTTGCGGCGCTCCATTTAAAGCCCATGCTGTAGAAAGGACGGGCCCTTTTGCTTCTGTCGAGCCCGATGTTGGTATAATCGTCAAACCTGGCACTTCCGGAGAAATTATACTTTTCTTTCCAGGTGTAAGCGGCGTTACCGAAATAAGAAAGGAAGCGCACTTTGTTGTCGGAAAGGCCGGTAAAATTGTTTCCCAGCGTAGTGGTCCATCCGTAAAGTGTCATATAAGGCGTAGTGGGATTCACCGTTGCGAAGCTGTTCACGAGCGGATCGTAACCATATTGTGTGAACCCGAAGCTGCGTGTGTTCGCTTCCTTCACTTCGGTTCCGGCCATAGCGGTAATGCTGTGGTCGCTACCAATGTTGTAATTGAAGTTAAGCAAGCCTCTGAGGTTCAGGTCGAAATTGTTCACTTCGCTCACACGGTAAATGCCGCCATAAGGTGCATTGTAAACCAATCGGCCCAGGTTGTTGACCGTTGTGCCTTCATTGATGAACTTTCTTCCGTTGTAACTTTCCGCATCGGTGATGCCCCGGCTATCCGTCATGTTGCGCTGGTACATGCCCGATACATCCGCATCCAGCCAATCGGTGATTTTCACGTTCACACCTGCGTTCAGCCTGATCTGGTGACCACGCGCATT
>CAMLPA010000314.1 GCA_946481605.1 uncultured Flavihumibacter sp.
CCTTTAATATCGCCCTGAAACAGTATGCCATTACCAACGGCAATATCCGTTACGATGATATTCCCGGCAATATGTATGCGCAGATCACCCAACTCAACCATAGCGGCAGCGGCGATTTTACCCAGGACCTCTTCACGCTTCAAACCAAAACATCCGCTGAAAAAGTGGATTTCAGTTATGGCGGTGTTCCATACCTGAATGCGGTAAAAACAATATTGAACACCGATATCGGCATCAACACCAACGAAAGCAGCTATACTTTTGATACTGAAGAGGTTCAGTTGAATGACCTCAAACTAAATACAAAGGGCTCTTTTCAACTGGTGAACGACAGTTCCTATAAAATGGACATCAGTTTTAAAACACCGGACAACACGTTTAAAAGCATTCTTTCCCTGATCCCGGCCGTGTATTCCTCGGAATTTGATAAGATCCAAACAAAAGGAACCGCCGCATTGGAAGGTATGGTGAAAGGACTTTATACACCTACCCAACTGCCCGCCTTCAATGTTGCCTTACAGGTGAAAGATGGGTTTTTCCAGTACCCTGATCTTCCAAAACCAGTTCAGAACATACAGGTGGACGCGAAGCTGAGTAATCCGGACGGCGTAACCGACCATACCGCTATTGAAGTGAGCCGCGGGCATATTGAAATGGACAACGAGCCTTTCGACTTCCGGTTCATTTTCAAAAATCCTGAAACCATCAAATACATTGATGCCGTTGCTAAAGGGAGGCTCGATCTTTCCAAACTTACCCAACTCGTAAAACTGGAAAAGGGCACGCAACTCGCTGGCATTATTCATGCAGATGTTTTTGCGAAAGGCAATATGTCGGCCATCGAAAACCAATCGGGTCCTTTTACCGCTGGTGGTTTCCTGGATGTGCAATCGTTGAATTACGCGTCTCCCGCTATTCCTCAACCCGTAAAGAACGGGAATATGCGCATCAACATCACCAACGAGGGCGGCGTGGCCGATCAAACCAGTATTTCCATTCCTTCGGGTCATATTGAATTCGGTGCGAATCCCGTTGATTTCACCCTGAATCTTCTGAAGCCGGTCACCGATATTATTTTTTCCGGGAGCGCTAAGGGGAAATTCGACCTGAACACCGTACAACAACTGGTTACGCTGGAACCTGGCACTTCGCTCAGCGGAATGGTAGAAGGCGATGTGGCCTTCGCCGGCAGCAACAAACTGGTGGAAGAAGAAAAATATGACCAGATTAAACTGAATGGTACCGTTGCGGTAAAAAATCTGAAATATGCCGATAAAGATTATCCCGAAGGTGTTACCATTTCCAGCACAAGCGCCACGATGAACAACGATGTGATTACCCTGAATGAACTCCGTGGCAATTTCAAAAAAACAAACTTCTCCGCTATCGGCACATTGAACAACGCCATTGGGTATGCGATGAACGATGAAGCGCTGTCCGGCAAACTGAATGTGAAAGCCGATAAAATGAACCTGAACGACTGGATGGGCACAGATACCGCTACTTCCACAACTTCTGCCTCCTCCGATCCATTCCTGGTACCGGGGAAAATCAACTTCAACCTTACCGCCGCGGCGGATGAAGTGGTGTACGATAAAGTGACGTATAAAAACGTGCACGGCAACCTTCAACTCGCAAATGAAACGATTACCCTGCAACAATTGCAAACCGAAGCGCTGGATGGCACCATTGCTTTTAATGGTACCTATTCCACGCTGCGCAACAAACAACAGCCCGATATCAGTATCTCTTATGATGTTAAGAACGTTGATATTCAGAAAGCATTCTTCGCATTCAATACCGTTCAGCAATTGATGCCGATTGGCCGGTTCCTGGGTGGAAAACTCAGTTCACAACTCAGTATGAATGGAAAACTGGGCGGGGATATGATGCCGCTGCTGAACAGTCTAACGGGTGAAGGAACCCTGTTCCTGATCGATGGTTTCCTGAAGAAATTCCAGCCTTTGGAAAAACTGGCCAGTTCGCTGAACGTAAGTGAATTGAAAGAGATCAGCCTGAAAGATGTAAAAAACTACTTTGAATTTGACCACGGCAAAGTACTCGTGAAGCCTTTCACCGTAAAAGTGAAGGACATTGAGATGGAGATTGGCGGTACACACGGGTTCGACCAGTCTATCAATTACCTCGTTAACCTGAAAGTACCCAGGTCCAAACTTGGCAGCCAGGGCAACAACCTGCTGAACGGACTGGTAACGCAGGCCAACAACAAAGGCATCCCGGTAAAACTGGGAGAAACGGTGAACTTCAACGTCGCGATGACCGGTAGCATGACCAATCCCAACCTGAAATACGACCTGAAAGAAGTGGCAGGCGATGTGAAAACACAAATGCAGGAACAGGCGAAGGAATTTGTGCAAACGAAAGTAGACAGCGCCAAAGCCGCCCTGAAAGATACTGCTCAGGCCATCAAAAAGGAACTTTTAAAATCAGCCGAGGAAGAACTCCGGAAAAAGATTCTCGGCAATAAAGACACCGCAGCCTCTACCACGCCCGCTCCTAACCCGGTGAAGAAAGCGGAAGAAACATTAAAAGGATTAAAAGGGTTACTCAAGAAAAAAGACACCACTTCAAAAAACTGATCATTTTACAATCGGCTTCAGCCAGTTGTCCAAAGCGGTCAACCATTGCTGGTAGGTATTGTCGTTTTTACGCATCCCCCATCCATGTCCGCCGGTTGGTATTTCCAGTAATTCAGTCCGGATTTTCAGTCGCTGCAATGCATCCCGGTAAAGGCGGCTATTTTCGATGGGAACGCCTTTATCGTCCTGGCTGTGCGCCAGAAAAGCAGGTGGTGTATTTTTATCAACCTGCTTCCAGGTGGTGAACTTTTGTTCGAGTGCCGGATCGGGTTGGTTACCGAGCAACTGGTTCCTGGAGCCTGCATGCGTAACCGCGGTTTCCATGGAAATAACGGGGTAAATTAAAATGCTGAAATCGGGCCGGGCGGAGAACTTTTTTAAGGGATCATTTTTTAACGGCGTTTCTTTATACAGTACGGAAAGGCTCGCCCCCAAGTGACCACCGGCAGAAAAGCCTGCCACCCCTACTCTTTTCGGATCGATGTTCCATTGTTTGGCTTGTGAACGCACCAGTCGCATTGCCTGTTGGGCATCTTCCAGCGGAATAAAACTGTGTTTGTTCGGAAGCCTGTATTTCAGTACAAAAGCTGCGATGCCTCTTTCGTTCAACCACTTTGCGAATTCGTGCCCTTCATGGTCGATGGCGAGAATGCTGTAGCCGCCACCCGGGCAGATTACTACTGCCGGAATATTCTTTTTTGATACATCCTGTGCAGGGAGGTACACATATAAAGTGGGCGCAGTTACATTGCGGACCCGGCCGTTTTCTTTCACCTCCGGCTCGGCAATACCATTGGAATCGGGAACGCCCCGGGGCCAGAGCGGTATCTCCTGCCCTTGCTGGGCCCGGATAGTTGTGTTACACGAAAAAAGCATTATCAGGAAGGATGACTTTAAAAAAGCGGATCGAAGCATATTCATCTACAAGCATTTTAACGGAAACAATTTACGAATTCATCTGTTCATCACCGTAAATCTTTCACCACACTTGTGTTGAACGTCCGGCAGCTTTCCAATGGCATATTTTTTTACGCTATTACTGTATTCTTCACCATTAATATGAGTATATGCCAATTACGAAAGAATTTATAGAAAAAGATACGGATAAGGAAAAGGAGATGAACATCCAGCCCGAATATGAGCGGGCTTATGATCTTCAAACGCAGAAGCTCCTAGATAAAGTGGCCATTATTACCGGAGGAGACAGCGGGATCGGTCGTGCGGTCGCGGTACATTTCGCACGGCACGGCGCGGATGTTGTCGTGTGTTACCATGAAAATGAAGAAGATGCGGAGACCACCCGGACACTGGTGGAAGAAAAAGGGCGCAGGGCGCTCCTCTTCGCCGGTGATATCGGGGATGAAGCGGTTTGCATAGACATCGTGGAAAAAACGATGGCGGAATTCGGAAAAATAGATATCCTGGTCAACAATGCGGCCGAACAACATCCGAAAGACGATATCAGGGAAATTACCGCAGAACAACTGACAAAGACGTTCACCACGAATATCTTCTCTATGTTCTACCTTACCAAAGCATGTATCCCTCATTTCAAACCGGGGTGCAACATCATCAATACCACATCCGTAACGGCGTACAAAGGAAATCCGAAACTCATCGATTATTCCTCCACCAAAGGCGCTATCGTTTCTTTTACACGTGCACTTGCCGCCTCCCTGGCCGACAAAGGTATCCGGGTGAACGGTGTGGCGCCCGGTCCCATCTGGACACCACTCATCCCTTCCACATTCGATGCCGAACATGTAAAGAAATTTGGACAGGACACCCCGATGGGCAGAGCAGGACAGCCGGCAGAAGTGGCTCCGGCCTTTGTATTTCTGGCTTCTGAAGACGCCAGTTATATATCCGGACAGGTCATTCACCCCAATGGAGGTTACGTTTTGAACGGTTAACCTACGGCACGGTATTTTTAGCGCATTAGCAAACAAACTCAGATATCATGAAAAAGTTAATCATCGCAGCCTTTTCAGCATCAGTATTCCTCGTAACCGCATGTGGCAACGCAAGAGACAATGCGGATAACACCGATAGCACCACGGCAACACCCGGCATGAACGATCCGGCCAACTCCACGTATGACACCAATACGATGGATAGCGCCAATCAAATGCGTATGGACAGTTTAAGTACCGATACCATGCGCAGGGATACTACTCCACGCTAAC
>CAMLPA010000315.1 GCA_946481605.1 uncultured Flavihumibacter sp.
CCCAATCCTACTCCTACAAAACAAATACTTTCCAAACAATACGTTTCGTAGCCCCGCTCTGGAGGAGAGGGGGTTGGGGTGAGGCCCTCAAAAGCATATCATGGCCTACCCGATTCTATCTACCCAACAAATCACCCCAATCCTACTCCTACAAAACAAATACTTTCCAAACAATACGTTTCGTAGCCCCTCTCTGGAGGAGAGGGGGTTGGGGTGAGGCCCTCAAAAGCATATCCTGGCCTACCCGATTCTCTCTCCCCAACAAATCATCCCAATCCTACCCCTACAAACCAATTACTTTCCAAACAATATGTTTCGTAGCCCCTCTCTGGAGGAGAGGGGTTGGGGTGAGGCCCTCAAAAGCATATCCTGACCAACCCGATTCTATCTACCCAACACATCTATCCCAACCATACCCATACAAACAAAACACTTTCCAAACAATACGTTTCGTAGCCCCGCTCTGAAGGAGAGGGGTTGGGGTGAGGCCCAATTCCCTATATTTGCCCCCTCAACAGCGCATTATGAACCTACGCATCGGCTTCGGAATAGATTTTCACCAACTGGCAGAAGGTCGCGAACTCTTTATCGGCGGCATTAAAATTCCCCATACCAAAGGAGCCGTTGGCCACAGCGATGCCGATGTACTACTCCATGCGATCTGCGATGCTATGCTGGGTGCACTGGCACTTGGTGATATCGGCAAACATTTCCCAGATACTTCCAACGAGTTCAAGGGCATCGATAGTAAAATTCTGCTGAAACGTACTTTCGACCTGATCAGCGCCAAAGGATATAGCGTGGTGAACGTAGACAGCTCTCTGTGCCTGGAAGCCCCGAAAATAAAGCCTTACGTGGAACAGATGCAACAAACCATCGCGTCGATTATTGGCGTTACCACAGAAGATGTTTCCGTGAAAGCCACTACCACGGAAAAGATGGGTTTCGTGGGCAGGGAAGAAGGATTGGTGGCCTACGCTACAGTGCTCCTTCAGAAAAAATAAAGTCTTATTTCCCGATTAAAAATATCGTGGGACGCTTGTGCAGTTCCGGCAACGACTGCTTTTTCCAATCCGAAATGGTTTTGGTGATGATGTACTCATTTTCGGAAGTGATATCCGCAGCTACACACAATTTTGTGGAACCCTGACAGGTAGCGAGGATATCTTTGAGCAATTGGTTGTTGCGGTATGGTGTTTCGATGAACAACTGCGTACACGATTCCTTTACAGCTTCCGACTCCAGTTGTCGCAGCATTTTTAACCGTGCGGCGCTTTCGATGGGAAGGTACCCACGGAAGCGGAACTGCTGTCCGTTCATGCCCGAGGCCATCAGCGCGAGGAGGATGGAACTTGGTCCTACCAATGGCACTACGGCAGCGCCCATTTCCTGGGCTTCTGCCACCAGTATTTGTCCGGGATCTGCAATACCGGGACAACCCGCTTCGCTGATGATGCCAATGTTTTTCCCCGCTTTCAAAGCATTCCTGAATTGGGAGATTACCGCGTCTTCGGCTTTATGGATCACCACCCATTCATACGCATCAATCACCATCTCGCGCCAGATTTTCTTCAGCCAGCGGCGGGTGGTTCTTTCATTCTCCACGAAAAAAACACCACATTGTTTTACGGCATCCAACACATAAGCAGGAACGGTTTGCTCCGCATCTTCCGCCAGAACAGTAGGAACCAGGAACACTTTACCGGGAACAGGCATACTCATTTTTTCATTTCATGTAAACTAAGGGTGGCGGCCACCACCGCATAGGAAGGTGCCAGCACCCAACCCAGCAAAGGTACGCTGTGCATGAGGTAGAATACCAGTCCGTTCCCGATAGCGAGTCCCTTGTGTGTGCCAATGAAGGCCACACTTTGCGCAGGACTCATTTTCCGGCGTTCGCAACTGTAATCCAGCATGGAGAACCCGTAGTAATAACACTCTACAAACAAGGCGATAAGCGGCGTGATCCAGCCCACAAGGGGTATAAAGGAAAGAATCAGGATAGAAATCGTATAAACTGTTTGCCAGAGCGCGTTTCGCAAAGCCAGCCGGATGCCCCTGAGGATGTCTTTCAGCAGTTGTTTGAAGCTGAACGGAAAATCCCTTCCCTCCAGAATAGACTCCGTTTTTTCACTGAGGTAAGCGAAAATGGGTGAGCCGATGATGAGGAAGAGGTATTTGAAAAGCGAAAAGTAAAAGAACACGAGGATCACGCGCACGATCAGTTCTCCGAGAATAAAAAGGAAATTCAGGAAACTGTTGTGCATTCTCTCCAGCCACACCTGCAAGCCCACCAACTTACTGATATACGTAACCGCTTCGCTGGTGGAGGTCCAGAAGAAATACATGCCGGTAAGGAAAAGCAGCGCATAGAGGATACCGGGAATGAGTATCCATTTCCAGAGTTTGTGTTGCCGGATGAACTGGTGCGCCTGGAAATAGGCCTGTATGGATATTACGATTTCTTTGAGCAAGAAACTTGATTTTAGTGCCCGACCTGCTAACTTCAGGCAGTTGAAAGAAAAATTCGCATGAAAATAAAGGAATTTACACAAAATGGCTGTATTTCATATCAGTAAGCGGCAAACGCCAATAGTTATTATCTTGTAAGTCATGAAGAAATCGATTGCTGTTCCCGCCGGTATTGTCCTGGCGTTGCTCCTGTATTTTCTGAATCCCTTCGGGCTTGCCCCGAAGGCCATTCTCACCTTGTCGATTGGTGTGCTGATGGTATTCTGGTGGGTGAGCGAAGCGCTGCCCATGCCCGTGGTAGCGTTGTTGCCGCTGGTATTGTTTCCTTCCTTTGGCATCGGCACTTTAAAAAATACAGCGCTGCCTTATGCGGATCCCGTCATATTCCTTTTCATGGGCGGCTTCCTGCTGGGACTCGCCATCGAAAAATGGAACCTGCACCGGCGCATCGCGCTGAACATCGTGCGCATGACAGGCACCAGTGGCAATCGTATCGTGCTGGGTTTTATACTCAGTACCGGCTTCCTGAGCATGTGGCTCAGCAATACCGCCACCACCATGATGATGTTCCCCATTGCCCTTTCCGTAGTAAACGTAATGAAGGAACACCCCCGCAACGGCGCACGTTACGATCATTTCGCGGTGGCCATCATGCTGTCCATCGCTTACGCCTCCAACCTGGGCGGCATCGCCACTGTAATAGGAACCCCGCCCAATGTGGCTTTCGTGGGCTATATGCAGGAACGCTACAACATGGCCATCGACTTCGCGAGCTGGATGGCCCTTTGTTTCCCCCTCGCATTGCTGCTGATGCTGAGTATGTATGTCGTAATGGTGAAATGGCTTTTCCCCAACCACATCAAAGCGGAAGAAAGCACGCGCATGGTAATCAGGGAAGAACTCGCGAAACTGGGTCCAATGCGTGTTTCAGAAAAAAGAGTGCTGATCGTATTCTGCACCACCGCCCTCCTATGGATACTGAAAGACCTGATCAATCAACTCAATCTCATAAAACTGGATGATACCGTGATCGCCATTGCAGGCGGAACGGCTCTCTTCTTTATCCCTGCGGGAAAGGAAAACACCAAGGAGAACGCCCTGCTCACTTGGGAAGATACTTCCAAAATGGCATGGGGCATCCTGCTGCTTTTCGGCGGCGGCATCACATTAGCCAACGCGCTCGAAAATGCTGGTCTGATGAAGCAACTTGGGGAATGGCTCGCGGGCTTCGCGGGGAATGGCGGTTTTGTATTGGTGGTGATGATTACCATACTTTCCATCTTTATTTCTGAAGTAATGAGCAACGTGGCACAGGTGATCGTGTTCGCGCCGGTGATGGCTGGCATGGCCGATGCACTCCACATCAACCCCATGCTGCTCGGCGTTCCGATGACGCTGGCCGCAAGTTGCGCTTCTATGTTGCCCATGGGCACGCCGCCCAACGCGATCGTTTTCGCAAGTGGGCATATCCGTTTGGGACAAATGGTGAAAGCAGGGCTGGTGCTGAACTTACTGGCGATCGCGCTGATTTCGGTGTTTTGCTGGTATGTGCTGCCGGTGTTTTTCTAAGGGTTCGTGCATTTACTTGGTTTCACGCAAAGGAGCAAGGACGCAAGGGGCAGTTGAGGTGCTATAGGTGAGGGGAATTTTCTCGCAATTGCTTCGTTCCTCGCAACGCAAAGGCGCTAAGGGCTGTTTTATTGCAGAATAGGCGGTTTTGTTAGAGAAGTTATTTTTTGAAAGCATACCATTACAGCCTCTATATCTTTATGCAAGGTAGAAATATCATCGTTCGTTATTCGCAAAAAGACAATAGGAAATTCAATCAGCGTCTAACGTTGCGCCTTAGCGTTGCGAGGAACGAAGCAATTGCGAGAAAAAAAACTCATCCCTACAACAACCAGCCCAAACACAAACAACGCTGCGAGGCACAAAGCAGTTGCGTGAAAAAACTAAAACTTCGGACAATTCAACTTCCTTGCATTCGGATCCCTTGGCTGCCTGGTATAAATCAAAGAAAGTTCAATGCCGCCCCTGGTATTGGAAGCGGGTTTCAGTGAAGAAGTATTCACATCATAAGAAAGTCCGAAGCGCCATTCGTTGTTGATTTCCAGCCCAACGTAGGGAATCACGGCATCTTTCAGACGGAGCCATGCACCGGCGTACATACTTACCGGGGCATATTCGTCCTGGTTAAGGAGAAACTCTACCGCACCGCCTGCAACCGTGTTCCGGGCGCTGGCCTGGTTGCTATGCATCGCGCTGAGGTGGAGGTTGGCGGTTTCGCTGAGCGGGAAGTAACCTCCGG
>CAMLPA010000316.1 GCA_946481605.1 uncultured Flavihumibacter sp.
TGGTGATGGCTCCGTAAGAATAGCTTCATAAGTCTGGATCGCTTCCAGCCAGTTGTTCATCTTCACCGCGTAATTACCTTTTGCGATCAGCGACTGGCATATACCCGTGTAATATTTTTCCTTCCGGGCAATATCCAGGGCCTGTCCCAGCAACGCAAGGCCCGCCGTATCCTGCTTGTGTGTGAGCAGGTAGCCACCCAGCCGGTTCAGCGCATCCACCCGGGTGGTATCGTCCTTCGGCTTCCGGATGATCTGCCAAAGACTGTCTTCATTCACTTTCTGCGCCTGAAGAACACCCGAAGCCAATACCAGCAGCAGAACAATACATATCTTTTTATAGAAGAGCCGCATACAATAAAGCATTAAATATTACGAATCATTGAACCTTGCCCAATTCAGGTTTGAAAACTAATACAATCGCCGGTTCCCGCACTACCAAATATCAGGTATTTCTAAAGCTTATTTTTCGCCAGGAACAGGTATTTAATGAAAGTGCTTCGCGGCGGACATTTACAGGGAACAAAACCACCAGAATTACATCCCTGCAAATACATCTTTCATGCGAAAAATATTCCTTTTACCGCTACTGCTTCTTCCTTTCGCCGGATTCGCACAAGAAGAGGAAAGCAAGTCCGGAAGATTATCTCCTAAAGAATTCGCCATTCCTCCTTCCCCAGTATTCGACCTGATGGGCGTAACGCCTTCGCAGATCAACCGCACTTCGGATATCAAGGATTTCAAGGTAGACTGGTCGTTCAAATCATGGCGCCTCAACCCCAATATCGCCATTCAATCGCAACCAATCTGGGAATTGTTGTACCGGAGGAAGGACCTGAAAAAATACCAGCGCGCCGATTATTTCATGCGAAGACTGGCCTCTCTTGATGTGTCATTGGGAACAGTTCAGAATGAAGAAAGTGACCGGAGAATCGGCTTCGCTGGAAAAATGAACATCTTGAAAGGCCGCGACCCATTAATGGAGAAAGACCTTTATGAAGAAATTTCCGTTCGTTTCCAGGAAGAACAAACCACGCTGGAAGCACAACTGAAAGCCTTGCAGGAAAAGCTGGACAGCAGCTCCAGTATTATTGAAAGATCAGCCATCCGCACCGAAATCAGCAATACCAACGCTGAATTGCAAACCCTGAACAGCCGCAGGAACACGGAAATAAATGAACGGGCAGCATTGTTCGTTGCGGAACATTGGAACGCAGCCTCGCTGGACGTTGCTTTTGGTCGCGTATATACTTACCAAAGCGATAGTGCAGGTTCGTTGAACAAACTAAGACTGAACAGAAATACGGGCTGGGGAATGTGGGTAAACGGTGGCGTTCCGTTGGGAAAACGATGGCTACTCTCCGGGCTGATCCGCACTACATGGTACGAGGAAGAACTGAACTTCCTGTTGAGAGATAATAATACCGGGGAAGAAACCCAGCAACTGGCCGTAGCCGAAAACAAACTTTATTCAGCGGGCATGAATCTCCGTTACGGCGGACCGCTCTATAGTTTTTTCGTAGAGTTCCTGTACGAAAAGAAAGCGCTTAAAACACCCATTGAAGCGCTGAACGAAGTGTTTACCGCTCCCGCCAATGTGGAGATTGTTGAATCCTCCGTGAAGTGGACCACCGTTCACCCCAATGCATTGAGCCTGGGTGGCGACTGGCGCATCAGCAGGAACGTGATCATCAACTACGGGATGCGCTGGATACTGGACAAAAACGGGAAGTCGCAGGCATTTATCCCGGTAGCAGGCATCTCCTGCATGATGCGGTAATCTATTCAATCCTTAATCACCATTATATGAAACGAGTACTATTGTTGTCGCTGTCCTCCATCTGCCTTTGTATCAGCACGAAGGCACAGGTGAGGTTCTGTACCGATCAGCGTTTTGCTTTCGATATTCCTGAAAGGGAAAAAAACTGCATGCAGTATTTCAATTACAACGAAAGCGGCATGACGCCAGGGAACGCGTTCATCCTCGCCAAGATGAGCGAACTGATTTACCCGGAAAGATTGTATTATCAAACGCGTTACCTTCAGAATGGCCAGCGGCCGGTCACTTCTATCGCCAGTACAGATTGGATCGAACAGAACAGCACTGTAAACAACAGTAATATTGAAGCTGTGTTTGCCGGCAGATTTGCACATTATTTTTTTGATGAGCAAAAACGCCCGAAACGCCTTGCGCTTATGGCCGTTCCGGTAAAGATGGTAGCCCAAACACCGAAGGTAACCAAACGACCCACCAACATCAATCTAAGATTGGATTCCTCGAAAAGCACTGCGCCACCGAAAACAAGTCCGCCGGTTGCCCGCAATTTCGAAGAAGATTCCATTGCCTGGGTGAACGAAAACACCGCGCAATTCAAATTCATCCGCCAACGCAACGGGGTGAAGATACTGGGCATTGATGCGGGCTACGACCCTGAACTCATGATGATAGATGCACCGAAAGCGAACTTCATCGTTTTCCGGGGCACCGATGCTTACAAAGAAATCGGCAACAGAGGTGAATGGATCGGCACCGACTTCCTCGCTACTTTCAAAGATGGTACCGGAGCGCTTTCCGGCACAAAAATCCACAGTGGTTTTTATGAAAGCTACCTGCTCATCAGACCCGAACTGATCGCCTTCCTGAATGCCAATGGTGGCAAATCGAAAAAAATCTGGCTCACCGGCCATAGCCTGGGTTCCGCCATGGCCGTGATCGCCGGGGTTGACCTGAAAGCCACCGGGTACAACGTTCAATCAATATATGGCTTCTCTGCTCCGCGCGTATTGGGCAACGA
Organism: uncultured Flavihumibacter sp.; assembly: GCA_946481605.1. Next base: position 2,793 of record CAMLPA010000316.1, read on the forward strand.
CGCTTTCAAAAACAAAGGAAACAGTTTATTGCCCAACCGCATCCACCGTTTTGAATACTACCTGGATCCCGTAAGCGCCGTTGGCGTTCCTTTCTACCATGCGCCGGGCAAACGCCATTGGTTCGACCATGTGGAATATGGCGATCTTCAGAAATACACTACCGAAGAGGACCGCTATGTTTCCCTCAATCCCTGCGAATTCAATAAATGTCCGGGCGACAACAGAAGCGAAAATACAGTTCGTATCCTGAAAGCGAGAAAAAGCGGCCTACTGACTGATTTCATGGCTGAACCTGCCAAACTCATGGGCCATAACCACAATCCGCAGTGGATGCTGAGGGGTATATACAAACTGTTATCTGCCACCGAAAAAGCCAGGCTGCCCGCTGTTGACGACAGCTTCCCTTTCCTCTATGCTAAAGGTCCAACCGATACCCCCATTCCCGGTACCCGCTGATATTCCTTCATCCCACAACATACAATTATGAAAAAAATGTTCCTCCTCGCAGGCGGATCCTTCCTGCTCGCGAACAGTTCGATGGCCCAGAACAGGATCGTCATCGAAAACAGGCAGCCGGTCAATTTCAATGCGAAGGCGCCGGTCGCTTTTAAACGATTCGACCTGGCAGAAGCCAAAGTAAACGGCCAACAAATGAAACCTACTGATAAAATAAAAACCATCAGTGGCAAAGAGATCACGGTAGAAGAATACCTGGCAAGGGTCAATAAAATTGAACAGGAAATAAGCAAGCGGGGTTACTCCCTCCGGAAATATGAGATCGGCAAAACAACCCTCAAGTTTAAACCGGTCAATATTTCCAATACGGAAATCCTCCGCAAGAACCAACTCATTAATACAGGGGTGAAAGCGCCTTTGGGGCGTCAGCAGCGCGTTACCATGTTGTTCCCGCAAAAAAATGCCACGGCAACATCTTCGGCTACCACAATCAATAAGGCCGCCAACACCGGATTGATTACACAGAAAAAGCCCGTATCAAACGTTAACCTGGAAATTAAAAAAGAAGAAAAAAGAATTGAAGAAGAATACTCCATCGCGCAATTACTGAAACCACTTACCGACCGGATACAGGAATCGATGGGCAACGATGGCGCTAAGTTCAATTTAGCGAACGCCTCGCTCAAAGTTTCCAGTTACGCCGTGAAACCCATTGGCGGAAACATAGAAAACGGCATGGGCACTACGAGTTCCGAATACAAAGTTGCGGTCAACTTCAACGCCAACGTTAGTGGCTCCTTTGGGCTTCCTTTCACCATCACCATTCCCATGGCCACTATGAACGGGGAATTCACGGCAAGGGCCAATAACAGCCAGGCCCATGAAAGAAAAGTGGTGGTAAACCTGATGGGCAGGGCTTTCTTTAATAAAACCACGAATATTTCAAGCGCTACCTTTTCTGAAAGCGATGAAGAAGAACTGCAACTCAGCGAAATTATGCCTACCCGCACTTTCTCTTCCCTCAACTTTATGGACTGGCTGCCCTCCATAGGCATAAATACCACCTTCTCGCTGGGCGGTTCTGTTGGGTGCAGCTACGACGTACAGATGGATAGAAACGGCGTTTCCGCGCACATAGGCCCCACATACGGTACAACGCTTCGCGTAGCGGCTTCTTATGGCATGGAAGACGTGCTGGAAGGTGGTATTGAAGGCATCATCACACTCGTGAAAGGAGGACTCGGATTTGGTGGAACCGCCGGTCTTGCCAAAGAAGAAGGTGTTTGGCGGCTAAAGAACATCTCTTCCGTGGAAGCCACATTGGAAGCTTTAAAAGGAGAGATCAATCTTTTTGTGCGATACCCCGATTTTTCCAACTGGAGCTGCTGGGCGCCCTGCATCAAAAAAGAAACCATCCCCATTTATGAAACGCCTACTGCTTTTCGCCTGAATGGCACTTTGCTGGAATCCGACAAAGGCTTTAACCTGAACTGGTAATTTTATGACGACAGCGTATT
>CAMLPA010000317.1 GCA_946481605.1 uncultured Flavihumibacter sp.
TGGAAGATGCCTTCCACCACACATTTCTGTTCCCGGTTCTGCAAATAAGAGGTATCGGCCCTTTCGCCTAAAATCAGGGAAAGCGCACCCATAAGAATGGATTTACCCGCCCCGGTTTCCCCTGTGATGATATTGAGTTGGGGAGAAAAACCGATGGACAGTTCATCTATAATAGCGTAGTTACGGATATTAAGTTTGAGCAGCATACGCACAAATATAAGTCGTTGAGAAGGTATGTTGGAGGGGATGGGTGAAAAAACGGGCCTCACCCCGCCCCCTCTCCGGGGGAGAGGGGCAATGTTCAGATTTAATTGATAAAGTACATCTTAATATGAAGTTTATTTTGTTTTACCTGAAACTATTTTAACGATTTGATCGCTGGTTATACAACAAGGTTTTAAAGTTCCTTTCTGAAGGAGAGGGATTGGGCGCGGCCCAAAAGAAAAGCCCTTCGCAACGGAAGGGCCTTTAACATATTAAAACCGCAACAGGTATTATACTTCAACGGAATCGTTCAGATCGGAATCAACGAGGATACGACCACAGTTTTCACAAACGATGATTTTTTTATGCTGACGAATCTCACTCTGGCGTTGAGGAGGAATCGCGTTGTAGCAACCGCCACAGGCATCGCGGAGAACAGGCACCACGGCGAGGCCATTGCGGTAGTTCTTGCGGATACGGTCGTAAGAGTGCAGTAAACGGGGGTCTACTTTCTCACGGGCAGCATTGGAAGAAGTGGAGAACGCTGTCTCTTCTTTTTCAGTGCTGGCGATGATTTTATCGAGTTCCTCTTTTTTGTGTTTGAGGGTATTTTCTTTATTGGCGATCTGTTTTTTCGCGGCTTCCAGCAGACGTGCCTTGTCAGCCACCTCTTCGTTGGCGTCGCGGATGTGTTTTTCAGCCAGCTTCATTTCCAGTTGCTGCATTTCGATCTCCTTGTTGATCGCTTCAAACTCACGGCTGTTCTTTACGTTAGCGCTCTGCTTTTCGTATTTCTGGATCAGCGCATCGGCTTCGGTAATGGCGTTCTTCTTGGTGTTGATGAACTCCTGGATACCGTTGATTTCCTCTTCGATACGGTTCTGACGCGCATGAAGGCCCTGCACCTCATCTTCCAGGTCGCTTACTTCCATGGGAAGTTCACCTTTCAAAATCTTGATTTCGTCCAGTTTGGACTCAATCTTCTGCAGTGTGATCAGCGAGGCTAATTTTTCCTCAACGGAGAATTCTTTAACTGTAGCCATATTATATATAATATTGAATCGGGTTTGTTATGACGTCCGATTTAAGGACGGCAAAGTTAGGAAATTTTTTCAGCAAAATTTCATATAGCAATTCTACGGTAAATTGTTCACTTTCAAAATGACCAATATCCGCGATCACCATCCTGCCTTCTGCTCCGAAAAATTCGTGGTATTTCACATCAGCAGTAACATAAAAATCAACTCCTTGACGTAATGCGTTGGAAATCAGAAAACTACCTGCCCCGCCACAAACTGCTACGCTACGTACCTCACGGTTCCTGAGCGGGGTATGCCGCACGGCTGTTAGTCTGAAGGATTTTTTGATCCGGGCCAGGAATTCCTGTTCCGCAACCGGCTGGGAGAGTACACCCACAATGCCGGCGCCATTCTCAGGATGCTGATTTTCAAGGCGTACCACCTCAAAAGCCACTTCTTCATAAGGATGAGCTGCGCGAAGCGCCTTCAATACCGCTCCTTCCTTCCAGGATTCGAACAGCACTTCCAGTTTATGCTCCTGCTCCAGGTGCCGAACGCCTTTTTCTCCGAGGAACGGGTTCGCCCCTTCCATTGCCCGGAAGGTACCCTCTCCAGGCGCCTGAAAACTGCATTCATCATACAGCCCTATAGTACCTGCACCCGCGTTGAACAATGCCGCTCTTACCTGCTCCAGGTGGCTTGTGGGCACATAAGTATATAATTTGCGGAGCAACCCCTTTATCGGCTGTAACACTTTCCGTTCTTCCAGACCGAGTTTATCAGCCATTCGTCCGCTCACACCATTGATCCGGTTGTCTATATTGGTATGAATGGCAAAAAGCGCGATATCGTTCCTGATGGCTTTGATCACTGTTCTTTCCACGTAATTGCTGCCGGTCAGCTTCTTCAACCCTTTAAAAATGATCGGGTGATGCGCCACCACCATATTGCATCCCCGGGCAATAGCCTCCTCCAGAACGGCTTCCGTAATGTCAAGTGTCACCAGAACCCCGGTACAAATGGTTTCCCCGTTGCCTGTCAGCAGTCCGGAATTGTCCCATTCTTCCTGCAGTGCCGGAGGCGCTATGATTTCCAGACAATCCGCTATATCTTTAATTCGTGTAGCCATATCTTCCGCCCTTTTAAACTTCCGTTCAAATCTAAATAAAGAAATTACGCCCGTTCATCCAAAATTTTGCCACATTGATGCAATTTAAAATATCTTTCCCGTCAAACCAATGATACATCTTTCACTAAAATGCAAAGCAACCGAATGAAAAAATTCTATCGCCTGTTACTGGCAGGTGCACTGCTTGCCGGCATTACCGGTAACGCTCAAACGAAAAAACAGTTAAAGCCCGAAGATTACGGCAAATGGCAAAGCCTGGGCGCCACCGCTATTTCAAACAATGGTGCATGGCTCGCCTGGCAGGTGATGGTGCAGAAGGACAACGACAGTTTGTTCCTCGAAAACCTGATGACCAAAAAGAAATATGCCATCGCGTTTGCTTCGGGACCAGTATTTTCCGGCGATAACCAATGGATCGCGTACAGAATTGGCGTATCCTACAAAGAAGGCGAAAAACTGGAAGAACAAAAAAAGCCTGTAGAATACAGCACGGGCTACATGAACCTGGTTACTGGCAAACAATATTCCATCAAAAACGCTGGCAGGTATTCCTTCAGCGACAATGGCAAATTCCTGGCCATCACGCTTGACCCTGCAAAAGGCAATACGGAAAAAGGAAGTATCCTGTTGCTCCGGAACCTGACTGACAGCACCACCCGCACCATAGGAAACGTTACTGCCTCTGCTTTCAATAAAAAAGGAGATTTTCTCGCTTATATTATTGAAGGCGCCAACGACGCCGCCAATAGCGTGGAACTGTTTAACCTGAACACTTATGCGCTGAAAGTGCTGGCAAGCGATACCTTCCGGTTCAGTCAGCTCACCTGGCAAAAAAACGGAGATGCACTTTGTTTCATGAAAACAGTGAAATCACCAGACCATGAAGAAGAAACCGGTGTAATATACACGTACACCAACATGTACAAAACACCTACGCAAGCCCTGGTTTCGAACAGCGACCTTGCAGGTCTTCCCAAAGACATGCGCATTGTACCTACGGCGAATATCGGGTTGAGCGAAGACATCACCAGCGTATTCTTCGGAATGAATAAGTGGACCGAAAAACCTAAAAAGGATACGGCAAAGAAAGCCCCTGCCGCAAAAGATTCCACCAGGAAAGATTCTGTTGCCCTGGTAAAAACTGCGCCTAAAAAAGATTCTTCACTGAAAAACCCATCAGGGCTAGATATCTGGCACTGGAAAGACGAAGAAATCCAACCCCGCCAGAAACTCACCTACAACCAGGATAAAAACGCCACCTTCCTCGGTGTTTACAACTTCGATAAAAAGAACTTCATCCAGGTGGCTGACAGTGTTTTCCCCCGCGCAACATTAGGCGGAAAACAAAAGATCGCCGTTGTAATGAACGACGCTAAATACAAACCGGCATTCAAAGAAGATTACGCCGATTTTTACCTGGTAGACCTGAAAACCGGCACACGTAAATTACTGGGAGAAAAGAAACTCGCCGGATATTACACAGGCTTCAGTTCCTCACCCGATGGTAAATACCTGACCTACTTCGCCGATAAGAACTGGTGGGTGTATGACGTGCAGCAAAACCAGCACAGGAACCTGAGCGGCGACATCAAAACAGCTTTCTGGAATACCCAGGACGATCATCCCGCCACCAAACCTCCTTTCGGTATGGCAGGCTGGACAAAAGGCGACAAAGACCTGCTGGTGTACGATGAATACAACATCTACGCACTTCAGGCCGATGGCAAAAAAACAAGAAAACTGACCAGCGGCGAAAAAGACGAGGTTGTCTTCCGTGTTGTACGCACAGATGCTGAAAATGAGTATTTCGATGAAACAAAACCTATCATGCTCTCTGCGTATGGCGATAAAACAAAGCGAAGCGGTTTCTACCAACTGAACAAAGGCCAGGTGCAGGAACTAGTATATGCAGACAAAGCAATGGGCAGGCTTTCCAAAGCAAAAGATGCTGACGTGTATGCCTACCTACAGCAAACTTTCAGCGAATCACCTTCCGTGGTGGCCGTGAATGGCGATTGGAAGAAAAGCACCGTGGTGGCCACGACTAATCCGCAGCAGAAAGATTATGCCTGGGGCAAAAGTGAACTGGTGAACTTCACCAATAAGAAAGGCCAAAAGCTCCAGGGGGCTCTCTTCTACCCTGCAGATTACCAGCCCGGAAAAAAATATCCGATGGTGGTGTACATCTATGAAATTTTGTCCAACACCTTGCATGGCTACACTGCTCCTAACGAGAGAAGCGCATACAACACCACCAACTTCACGACCAACGGCTATTTCATTTTCCGCCCGGACATCGTTTATGACATCAACGAGCCGGGTATGTCGGCCGTGAACTGTGTTGTGCCCGCCGTGGAAGAAGTTTTAAAAACAGGCATGATCGATGAAAA
>CAMLPA010000318.1 GCA_946481605.1 uncultured Flavihumibacter sp.
AGGGGCAGCCTGGTGCCCACTTCCAGTTCTATCCCCTTGTTGTTCATTTCCGCGTTGTTCAGGCGCTGCGAAGTGGTGCCGTTTACGGCGGGGATGGAAAGAGTAGCCAGCAGATCCCTTCCGTCTTTGTTGTAAATATTCAGGTTACCAAAAAGTTTATTGGCGAATAAGCTGTAGTCGATACCCAGGTTCCATGTTCCCGTCTTCTCCCAACGGAGCGTAGGGTTACCGAAGCTGGAAATGGTGGCGGTATAGTCGTTGGTATAAATATTCGGCGTACCACCCGCAGAGATCAACGGCATTACGGCTGTACTTCTATCTTCATTACCATTAAAGCCATAGGTAAGCCTGATGTTCAGCCTGTTCACAAAGGCGACATCAAAAAAACTTTCCTTGTGCAATTGCCAGGAACCGCCAATTGACCAAAACGGCGCATAACGGTACTTCGGATCGTCACTGATCATGTTGGAAGCATCCGTACGATAGCTGGCCGACAATGTATACTTGCTGTTGTAGGTATAAGCGGCATTACCAAAATAAGAAAAGAAGCGATCGGTACGGTACGTGAATGAATTGGTGTAGGCAAAGGTCTGGTTGTTGTTCATCCAGTTCTGTATGGTCTTGAAAGTGCCTCCCGGACCGTTTGGAAATACTCCTACAGAGAGGGTGGCATCATTGTACCCATAGGTGGTAGGATTTGTAAATGATTCCGTTACCAGGTTCCTTATTTCGGCACCCGCTACAACATTTAACTCATGATCGCTTCCGAAACTTCTGTTGAAATTCACCTGGTTGCGGAAATTATAAGACTCCCCTCTGCTCCTGTTCTGCGTGAGCATTCCACCTTTGGGAAGATTCGGCGTGAGCGCGCCATTAAGTCCTGAGGTAGGCACCCATGTTGTAGCCTGGTTTACCGTACTTCTTACCGCAAAAGTATTCTCGTTGTTGATGTTCTTGTTGTATGTATTAAACAATTCATACTGAACCTTACTATCTATGGAAAGCCCCTTTATCAGCTTTATGGTAATTCCACCCTGCAAACGAACATTCAGTTGCTGGGTAGTGAATTTTCTGTTCGCGATCTCCTGTATGGGATTATAGGTCCAATCAGCGTAAGGAAACCTGCTCATGGGAACGAAACGATCCATTACCGGCGTATAATACCTGTGTATATCGGTGAGCGATCCATCTTCGTTCACCAGCATTTCATAAGGAGAAATCCCCTGGATATCACTCAGTGAAACGCCGTTGTTACTGGCATCTGTGTATTGAACCATTCCCCCCGCGGTGAAATCAAGGAATTTGGTAAGATTGGTAACGGTACGGAAATTGAGCATGTACCGCTTATCACTGGTTTCCTTGAAATTAGACTGGTTGGTTTCATACAGAAGAGACAGCGCATTACTCATTTTTCCGGAGGATCCGAAAAGATTAATATTATACTGCTGGTTCACCGGATTTGCGAGCAACAGGTCTTTGATTTGTTGCTTGTTACTTTGTGTCTTCAGCTTCGCCAGAATGGCATCCCTTTCCTGAAGGGTAATGACACCTAAAGCATGTTCGTTTATTGCAGTGGAACCAAGAGACCAGGCCCATCCCGCATTGGTAATTGCACCAACATTGTTTTGCGCACTCCATTTTCCGAATGAGGCCAATTCGTAATCCACCGTTTCGGCTGAAGAAGCGAGCGGGTTCACATAATCAAGGTCGAACTTCGCACCCACCCTGGTAAACGCGGAAGCTTCCACTTTAAGTGGCACACCCCTTTTCGCGCTTTTCGTGGTCACCACAATAACCCCATTCGCTGACCTTGACCCCCAGATGGAAGCAGCGGCAGCGTCTTTCAGTACCGTTACGCTTTCAACATTGTTCGGGTTAATGGTGCTGAAATCACCCTGGATAGGAAATCCATCCACTACTACCAATGGGGAAGCGCCAGTACCCAGACTTGTTTTACCACGAATTTCAAACGAAGGGTCCCCATTTACATTAAGGGTGGCCTGCATACCTGAAATCATCCCGATTAACCGCTGAGAGATATTAGTGGATGGCCTTTCAAGCTGCTCCTTATCCACATGGCTGAAAGAACCTGTGGCACGTTCTTTATCCAACACCTGGTAACCTGTATTTACAACGGTTACCACTTCCAGTTCACGGATGCCTTTGAGTGTAACCGTAAGGTTCGTTCTCCCGTTCAGTTCAATGGTTTGTGTTTCAAAGCCCACATAACTGAATACCAGTGCCGCAGCAGGATCGGCGTTAATTTTGAATGCCCCCTGCGCGTTGGTGAGTGCGCCACCGCTGGAACCTTTGATGGTAACGCTTACACCTTCCAACGGCTCCCCGTTAATGTCCACCACCTTACCGGAAATGGCCACAAAGTTCTTGATGTTGTTGCGGTCGGCCACTACAATCAGTCCGTCCACCATCATTCTGAAATCCAGTCCCGTGTTGTTCAGGGCGTGGCTCAGTACTTCAGAAACGGGTGTTTCTTTAACTTCCACACTTACGTTTACATTTTCCGGGATCACATCGTTGCTGAATACGAAACGATAAGCAGTTTTCTTTTCAATGGCCTTGAAAAGTTCCTGGATAGAAACCTGCTTTAGTTTCATGGTCACTTTAGCTTCCTGGGAAAAGACGTTTGCTGAAACCTGCAGGCAGGCGCACAGCATAAAAACGGCAGTCAGTTTCATGAGCATCAGCGCTTTGGTTAATAGCGCAGGAGGTTGCCAGCCCCACTGCGGCAGTCGTTTTTTTTGCATACCTTCGTATGGGTTTTAGTTGAACAATACAAAACAGGTTCAGCAGTCAAGAAGACCCTGTTTTAACAAACTTTACCTCAGGGGAACATGCCGCTAACATGTTCCCTTGTTTTTTATGCCGGTTAAGGTTTTTACTTTTCGATGAGCAGCAATCGTTGTTCTTCCCTGAACTTGTAATGGAAAGGTTTAGACAGTTTCAACGCCTCAATAATGCTGGGGAGGTTCTCTTTATCGAAGGTGCCCGTATAACGGTAGGCCTTCATGGAATCCTCCGCGAACGTTACGGTTACGCCGAACCATCTTTCCAGTTTCTTCGCCACATCTTCGAAAGATTCGTTATAGAATACAAGCCTGTTTTCGGTCCACGAGGTTTCTATTACCGTACTGTCGTAAGGCATCAACTGGAGCGGGGTTATAATAATAGGAGAAGGTGGTTTAATGGTTTTGTCCTGCTGCGCTCCTGAAGATGAAATGGAAGTACTGCCGTCATCTTCCACCACAACCTGTTGGTTTGGTTTGAGAATGAACGTTTTACCCGCCCCCGTTCCCGGAAGCAGCAATTCTATTTTTCCACGGATCAATGCGGCTACCGATCTCTTGTCTTCATTGTAAGAACGCACATTGAAAGCCGTACCCAATACTTTTATATCGAAACGTTTGCTGTGCACAATGAAGGGGGCCGATGGGTTATGCACCACATCAAAGAAAGCTTCTCCATCTAATACCAACTCCCTGGCATCCGTATTGTAAGCGGATGCTAAACGAAGCGTACTTCCTCCGTTCAGGATTACTTTAGTGCCATCCGGCAGTTGAAACGATTTTTTCTCTCCCGGAAGACTGCTGTAGAGGTGTCCGGTAGCAGGCAATTCGCCTACGCCGGCGCTTCTGTTACGGAGGAACGTTACCGCTATCAGACCAATGAGGCAGGCCGCCGCTAACCAGTACCATGCCCGCTTCCTGGATGGCAGTTTTTTAACAGGCGCCATGCGCTGCGCGATGTGTATGCCTTCCTGCTCAAACCTGCGCTGCATGGCTGCACGATGTCCCCTGAACACTTCCGCATCGGTGCCGCCGTTCAGTAATCTGTAAATCCAGCGGGCTTCTTCCACCACCGCCTTTTTTTCAGGATGTTCCGCTATCCAGTTCTCCCAGAACCGGACAGACTCTTCCGCAGTACCATTGCAGTACTCCCGGAAAGAAGCATCCTGTAAAAAGTCTTCGGTATCGTACGCCTTGTAATTCATCGTCCTTTTTTAATGGAGGATAGAATAAGGCGGTTTTACTATGAAAATGAAAAGTTTTTTTTACCCGGGGAAGAATGCTTCCATCAAAAGCAATACCAGTAAGGCATCGGGGATATTTTTCCAGGAGTTTTGCGTGCCTTCCATCAAAGACAACTCCGCTTTCAGCGCCTTTAGCGCATCATGAACAATATTGTAGGCTGTTCTTTTCGTGATGCCGCAGTGTACGGCGATATAATCGTAATCACGGTCTTCGAAGAAGCGCAGTTTCAGCAGTTCTTTCTGCCGGTCGGTGAGGCAAAGGAAGGCACGGGTGAGTTTTTGTTTCCATTCCTCGGAAGACTGCAACCTGACCAGGTAATCTTCGTAAGAAGTTTCCCAGGGTTCCGTTTCTCCTTCACCTGCCTGGGCCGCATGTTGTGCCCTGCGGTTCAGTTTAAGTTCCAGCAGCATTTTCCGGTGCAGACAGGTAATCAGGTAGGAACGCACATTGGTAACCGGCGCCAGTGTTGCCCGCTTGCCCCAGAGGTCTATCAAAACCTGGATGAAGCAATCGTTGGCAAGATCCCTGTCGCCCACCAGCCTGGTCCCATAGTTCACGAGCCCCAGGTAATGCTGGTCGTACAGCGCTGCCAGGGCCTCCGGCTCGCCCCGCAACAGCCCGTTCCAGGAATTTTCTGCTATGGTGTTCTCCACGCTCATTGCTACCAAAGTTAAGTTTTTCATACCTTATT
>CAMLPA010000319.1 GCA_946481605.1 uncultured Flavihumibacter sp.
TGCAAAGGAGAAGTAACCCTGCAGATGATGCGTTTTACTTTCAGTTCCTTCAGCAATGCGGTGGCCATAATGTTCACCCCTTCGTTCTCTCCTATCGCCACTATGGCGGCTTCCACATCGCTCAGTGGCAATACCTGCATTGCGCTGCGGTTGGTGGCGTCAAGGGTAATGGTGTGCGTGATCCTGTTTTTCAACTTATCGGCAAGCTCCGGTTTTACATCGGTTCCAATTACCTCATGTCCCAAGCCTACCAGCTTTTGCGAAAGGGACGCGCCGAAATTACCAAGTCCGAATACTACGAATTTCATCCTTCAAATTTTAAACCGCGTCAGAAACTGATTTCTTCCTGCGGATACCTGTAATAAAGTTGTTGCTGCTGCTTCACCAGGGCTACGCACAGCGTGAGCGCCCCCACCCTTCCAATGAACATGGTAGCCACCAGTACAATCTTACTGAAATCAGTAAGCGAAGGTGTTAAACCCAGCGTGAGCCCTACCGTTGAAAACGCTGAAAACACTTCAAAAGAAAGTTTGATCAGCCCGAAATGCCCATCGTTAACAGAAAGCAAGAATACCGACACACCAATCACGATCAGCGAGAGCATCATAATGGCGAAAGCCCTGTTGATGGAGTGTTTCGATATTTCCACCTTTGCATACTCTGTACGGTCCTTTCCTCTGATGATGCTGGCCATATTCAGTAGGGCCACTGCTGCCGTGGTTGTTTTGATACCCCCTCCCGTTGAGCCTGGAGATGCGCCGATCCACATCAGCAACAAATAGATCATGATGGTAGGCAACCGCATAACGTTTGTGTCAACGGTATTGAATCCCGCTGTTCTGGCGGTAACTGAACCGAAAAAACTGCTGATGATCTTGCCTTCCATCGTGGGATGCGCAATGAGTCCGGCCTGCTGTTCAAAAATGAAAAAGCTTATCGTGCCCGCCACCAACAGGATCGTAGTGGTCACCAGTGCCAACCGGGTATTGATGTTCATGAGCCGGGGCGTGTACTTTCTTTTATCCCTTCCCAGTATTCTTTGTTTGAAGTTGAATGCTTTGGAGAGCCCGTAATTGTAAATATTGAATACGATCGGAAAGCCCATTCCACCAAGAATGATCAGTCCGGCGATGATTATATGCAGGAAATAATTGAACCGGAAATGGAAGTTGAAAAGTCCTTCAGGTATAGTGGAGAAACCGGCATTGCAAAAAGCGGAAACGGAATGAAATACGCTGAAGAATACCTTGTGCAGTTTTCTTTCAAACAACACATCTTCCAGCGAAAAATACAATATGAATGCACCCACTGCTTCGAAACAAAGGGTAACGAGGATAATCTGGTTCACGGTGCGGATCACTGTTCCGATCTTGTCCCCGCTCATCATGTCCTTCAACGCAAGCTGGCTCTGGAAAGAAGCACCACCCGACATGGCATATCCTAATAATCCGGCAAAAGTCATGATGCCCAATCCGCCAATTTGTATCAGTAATAACAGAATCACGTGGCCGAACGTAGTGAAATGCGTGGCCGTATCCACAACGGTAAGGCCGGTCACGCAAACGGCGCTGGTGGCCGTGAAAAGCGCATCGGTAATGGAAATGCCATCTACCGTGGCCCTTGGCAGGGACAGCAATCCTGTGCCAATCAGGATGAGCAGCAGGAAGCTCAGCACAAACAGCAATGCGGGGTTGAAACTTTTCTTGTAAATAAACCCCAGCAAATGCGAGGCTTCGGTAATCAGTAAGAACAGAATGCCGCCGTACAGAATCAGTTTATTAACGAAATAAGTATTGGTGCGCTCTCCGGCCAGAATGATGTTGTTCCAGGAGGGTCCGTTGTACAGGTAAAAGAAGAGTACCAGCAACACGAGATGGAACACACGAGCCGATCGCTTTTTAGGTATGAAACATTCTCCTGTAAAACGGAGCGCCATGGCAATCACCAGCAGCAGCAACAAAAAGCGCAGTACCAATGAAAGCTGTACCTGGTTGTTGTAGAAAGTATGGAACCCAAGATCGTACACCACAATCGCTCCGCACAAAAAACTGAGCAATGGAATGAACCAGGTAAGCATGCGCAGCAACAGGTTCCTTACGGCAACGCCTGCAATGGTAAGCTGGTGGAGGAACCTTTTGAATCGTAGAAAATTGCGTGCCCTTCTGAACATACTACAAGTTACGGCTTAATGCTAAACCGGGTTGGGAAATCTGGTTATGCGTATGCTGCAAAAAGAATACCCTTACCTGTTGGTGTGGCCAACAAAGTAAGGGTATTGTATGAAAAACGGAATTACTTCAGTTTTGAAAGCGCGTCTTTAACGCGTGCCCATGCTCTTTCGATGTTCTCCATGCTGTTGGCGAAGGAGAAACGAACGCAGTTGGGTTCACCGAAGGCATCACCCATTACGGAAGACACATGCGCTGTATTCAGCACGTACATACAGAAGTCAGCAGAGTTCTGAATAGTAGTGGTACCATCAGATTTTCCAAAGTAAGAGGAAACATCAGGGAAGATGTAGAAGGCGCCCTGTGGTTCGAAGCAGGTTACGCCAGGAATATCTTTGATCAGCTCCAGCACGCGTTGACGGCGGCGGGTGAATTCTTTGGTCATTTCCATGGAAGGAGCGATATCGCCTGTAAGTGCGGTTACCGCTGCTTTCTGGGTGATGGAACAGGTTCCGCTGGTGATCTGTCCCTGCAGTTTTTCCATTGCTTTGGCTACTGTTACATTGGAAGCGGTGTAACCAAGGCGCCAGCCGGTCATGGCGAAACCTTTACTCAACCCGTTGATGATCACGATACGGTCTTTCAGTTCATCGAACTGGGCGATGCTTTCGTGTTGTCCTTCGAAGTTAATGTACTCGTAAATTTCATCGGAGATGATGAATACATCGGGATGTTTTTTGAACACTTCGGCGAGGGCCGTCAGTTCGCTCTTCGTATATACTGCACCGGAAGGGTTGCAGGGAGAAGAGAACATGAAGAGTTTAGTCTTCGGCGTAATGGCTGCTTCCAGTTGCGCGGGAGATATTTTGAATTCCGCTTCGGGGCTGGTACGCACTTCCACTACTTTTCCGCGGGCGATCTTTACCAGTTCGGAATAAGTTACCCAGTATGGGGTGGGAATGATCACCTCATCACCTTCATCTACCAATGCGAGAATGGCGTTGGCAAGGCTTTGTTTTGCGCCGGTGGAGGTAACGATCTGTTCTGGTTTATAGTCGAGGTTGTTGTCGCGTTTCAGTTTGGTGCAAACCGCTTCTTTCAGGTCCATGAAACCGGCAACGGGGGTGTAATGGCTCCAGTTGTCGTTGATGGCTTTGATAGCGGCATCTTTAATGTGCTGGGGCGTATCGAAGTCTGGTTCACCAAGACTGAGGTCGATCACGTCGATGCCCTGCGCCCTTAATTCGCGGCCCAGTTTGGCCATTTTAAGGGTTTCCGGTTCTGCGAACCGGTCGAGTAATGAAGATAGTTCCATAATTAGTTGATTCTTGACAAAAGTGAGCAAAGGTAACCGATTTTTTAATGATGCGTCACCTGTGTTGGATAAAATTCAAAGAAAATGGTGCAGGCGCGGAAGAATTGTAAGCGCCGGAAGTATAAAAAGTGGTGTAGGTGCCTTTCTCCACGGTGAACCCGGTTTGGGTTTGCAGGATGGCGCCGGTGTTATCGACAAGCTCTACTTTGAAATCACCTTCTTTCAGAAAATGGCTGAAAGGCGATAATGAGCTGGTGTTTAAACTTAGTGGTAATGATTTCAATCCGCCAACTATGAGCGTATCTGCAGTGGTTTCCCTTACCAGACGAAGTGCGATCTGATCCTTTCCTGTAGCAAGGTGCAGAAAACGGAAATGGACGCTGTCGTTATTCGCATTAAGCTGGTCGTTCAAAACGATTGTGGCATGGCGGCGGGTTTGGAGCGCATCTATTGTATCGTACAACCAGAAACTGATATGTCCGTTTTCAGGGAAAAAAGCCCCTACTGGCCATACCAGTCCCGCGCCTGGAGGAGCCACTGTACCCATTCTGGGGCCAGAAGTGGTGGTAAGGTAAGGTTGGCCGGGTGTGCCTGTGGATTGACCATAAGTTAATTTTGCAGACACAACCTGATAGCCTGTCACGCTGAATGCCATCTCACCAGAGGAAGACGACGCGTGTACACAAAGAAATTCTGAGGTCTTTCCAGGTATAGCTTCCTCCTTTTCGCAGGAAACCAGCGCCAGACTGAACAACGCCATTAACAGCATCATTTGTTTCATGCACGCAAGTTACTGCCTGCCAACGTATAAATCATCGTTAAAATTCTATATAAACATGATTTTTAACAATATACGGCGCTATGTACTTTTTTTTACCGTAAATACTATCTTTGCCATCTTTGAAAAATAAAAGTAAACACTAATACGTATGCAACTGAAAGGATTGGTAAGGTTTTTTACGATTGCACTGATCGTGATTTCTTTATACCAGCTTTCTTTTACCTGGTTTGTGAACAGCCATGAAAGTAAGATGGAAGAGAAAGCGCGAAAAGCCATTTCCTCACTCCCGACCCCTGAACAAAAATATCCCGGAAACAAAGACCTCCAAGCGCTTTACAAGGATACATTGGATCAGCTCTATGAAGCACGGCTCGCAAGATTGCTCGACAGTACCAAGGACCAGACCCTCACTTATGGTATTGGCGGCGCCATCAGCTACCAGAAAGC
>CAMLPA010000320.1 GCA_946481605.1 uncultured Flavihumibacter sp.
AACATCAGTGCCGAAAATGTGGTGGATGAAGTACTCCGCGCCATCGATGTGCCATAACCATGAGCAACATCCAGACCATATTAAAAAAGGTGCGTGAACTCGAAATAAAAAGTAAAAAGCTCACCAACCACCTCTTTGCGGGCGAATACCACTCGGCCTTCAAAGGCAGGGGGATGCTTTTTAAAGAAGTACGCGAATACCAGGCAGGAGACGATACCAGGTTCATCGACTGGAACGTTTCGGCCAGGCTCGGTCATCCCTACAGTAAAGTTTTCGAAGAGGAACGCGAACTCACGATGATGCTGATGGTGGACATCTCAAAAAGCTCCCTCTTCGGTACCTCGCACCTCCGTAAAAAGGACCTCATCACCGAAATATGCGCCGTACTGGCTTTCAGCGCCATGAAGAACCAGGATAAAGTAGGCGCTGTATTCTTTTCCGACCGGATCGAAAAATACATCCCCCCAAAAAAAGGACGCGACCATATTCTTTACCTCGTAAGGGAACTGCTCACCGCTGAACCGAAAGGGAAGGGCACCCGCATTGAAGAAGCGATCCGTTTCACCAACAATATGCTGAAGCACCGCTGCATCGCTTTCCTGCTCAGCGATTTTGTAGATGAACAATATGAAGATGCCCTGAAAGTGGCCGCCAGAAGGCATGACCTGATCGGTATAAAGGTGTACGATAAAATGGATATGGAGCTGCCACGCGTGGGGTTGATGGAAGTGGAAGATGCCGAAACCGGCGCCACTACCTGGGTAGATACGTCCAGCGCTAAAGTGCAGTACGCCTACAAACAACAGTTCAGCACAAACGAAGCACAGTGCCAGGAACATTTTAAGAAAGCAGGCGCAGACCTGCTTTACATCAGAACAGATGAGGATTATGTGAAAGTGCTGCAACAGTTTTTTATCAAAAGAATGTAAGTGTTGAAGAACCCATTACGATATATACCACTTTTTCTGCTGAACTTTATTTGCCTGTCCGCATTCGCCCAGTTGCAGGTACAGGCGAAATCCGATAAGCAGAAAATATTCATCGGCGATCAGTTTCGTTTGAGCGTTTCCGTTACTGGAGACAGGAATTCGCTTCCTGGTTTTCCTATCGCCGATTCGCTTCCCGGTTTCGAACTGATTGAACAGGGGAAAATAGATACCAGTTTTCAAGGTGGATTGGTCCTGCTTAACCAGGAATTGGTGCTCACCAGTTTCGATTCCGGCCGACAGGTACTTCCCCCGTTTCACTTGCAGGTGGGCGACCGCATTTACCGGTCCGATTCTATTCCTATTGAAGTAACGTATTCCCCCAACGGCGTGCCGCAGGAATACCACGATATCAAAGATATTCAGGAAGTGAAAGGCGACATCAACTGGTTGTATTGGATCGCCGGGGTTGCCAGTCTGCTTGCCCTCATAATCATATTTTTCTGGTGGAGAAAGAACCGCAATAAGCATCCGGCCATCAAGCGGTATGAACACCTTTCTCCTTATGAAGAAGCCATGAAACTACTGGATGACCTGGAAGCGGAAGAGATGCCGGTGAAAGAGCGCTATACGCGGCTTACCTATATTTTCCGCATTTACCTGAAAAGGAAATTCGGTTGGAACGCCTTCGGGAAAACAACTTACGACCTGCTGCTGGAAGTGGAAAAAACGCCTTTGCCGGAGGATGATTATAAACTGCTGGCGCAAACCCTGCGCATTTGTAACCTGGTGAAGTTCGCGAAGTATGAACCGGCACAGGACGAACACCGTACCCATATCGGCAGCATCCGCCACATTGTTAAAAGTTTAAACAACCAACCCTAGTGCTTTACGACTGGCTGCAACATATTGTTTTCGTACGTCCCTGGGTGTTATGGGCGCTGTTGCTGATCCCGCTGATGGTGTTCTGGTACATCCGTTCCCTGAAGCAGGGCAAAAGCACCTTGCTGGTATCCACTACAAAGCATTTTCAATCCCGCTCCTGGAAGCAATACCTGCAACACCTTCCTTTCATTTTCAGGGCACTTGGTATGGCCGCGCTCATTGTGGCGCTCGCGCAGCCGCAGGAGCGGAACACGGAAGAACAGTTCAATGGCGAAGGCGTGGACATTATGCTGTGTATGGACGTGAGCGGTAGTATGCTGGCCCAGGATTTTCAGCCGAACAGGCTCGAAGCCGCCAAAGAAGTGGCCGCAAACTTTATCGATCAGCGCCTTACCGACCGCATCGGCCTGGTGATCTTCTCCGGAGAAAGTTTCACGCAATGCCCACTCACCACCGATAAGGCCATTCTCAAGAACCAGCTCTTCAGCATGAGGAGCGGATTTCTGGAAGATGGAACCGCCATCGGCTCCGGACTCGCCACCAGCCTGGACCGCCTGAAAGACTCCAAAGCCGCTTCCCGCATTGTGATCCTGTTGACCGATGGGGAAAACAATGGTGGACTTATCGATCCCTCCACGGCAAGGGAAATGGCGAAAACACTGGGCATAAAAGTATATACCATCGGGGTGGGTTCAGAAGGAATGGCCCCGGTACCGCAACAAACTTCCCGCGGCGTGATCATGCAGATTGAAAAGGTGAACATCGACGAAAAACTGCTCACCCGCATCGCGGAGGAAACGGGCGGAAAATACTTCCGCGCCAAAGACAAGGAAGGGCTGAAAACCATCTACCAGGAGATTGACAAGTTGGAGAAAACTAAAATTGAAGTAACCACGTATACCCGTTCTAACGAAAAATTCTTCCCATTCGTAATACTCGCGTTGGGATTGCTGGCGCTGGAAATGATATTGCGCTACACGTTGTTGCGGAAGTTCCCGTAAAAGAATTTTGGATTTTGAATGCCGGATGTTGAATTTTATGCAGATTGCGTTGGATTCGGCACAGATTCCAATCCACAACTCATCTTCAAAAACAGACCATACTGAAAGCACTCGTTTACAAATCAACCGGTTCCTGGTACCAGACCAAAACCGAAAGCGGCGAACCCTGGAATGCACGGATCAAAGGCATTTTCAAAATTGATGGCATTACTTCCACCAACCCTGTTGCTGTGGGCGACTGGGTAGATATGGAAGTGGAAAATGAACTGGAGAAAACGGCCACCATTACCCATATTCATGAACGGAGGAACCATATTGCGCGCCGTTCACCCAACAAACAATTCAGTCAGCACATCGTGGCGGCCAACCTCGACCAGGTATTGCTGATCGCCACACTAAAGGAACCCCGCACCTCACAGGGATTCCTTGATCGTTTCCTCGTGGCTGCGGAAGCATACCATGTGCCCGCGGTGATTGTGTTCAATAAAATGGATGTTTACAGGAAGAAAGAACATGCCCTGCTGGAAGAACTCCGTGAAATGTACACCGCCATCGGCTACAAAGTGGCCGGTATGAGTGTGATGAAGGATGAAGGGGTGGAAGAGGTGAAGTCTTTGCTGAAAGATAAAACCACCTTAATGAGCGGACACTCCGGCGTAGGTAAATCCACTTTCATCAATGCGATATTCCCTGAACTTGACCTCCGTACCACCGAAGTAAGTGATTGGAGCGGAAAGGGCATGCACACGACTACTTTTGCAGAAATGTTCGACCTGCCTTTCGGTGGTAAAATAATTGATACCCCGGGCATCCGTGAATTCGGTCTGGTAGATATCTCCAAACAGGAACTTTCTCACTATTTCCCGGAAATGCGCGCACTATTGCAGGAATGCCAGTTCAACAACTGCCTGCACATCAACGAGCCGGGTTGTGCCATCAAAGATGCGGTTGCCGAAGGCATCATCTCCGAAAACAGGTATGTGAGCTATTACAATATCCTGGAGTCGATAGAAGAAAAAAAATGGTAGCGTTAAGCCCTGAATTTCTTTGCTTTAGGGAGTTTCTCTCCACTCATTAATCTTTCCGCGCCCACATTTTTTCCGTTGGTGGGACAGCCGCTTTTGCGGGAACAGGCCGCCAGTAATACAATCGCCGCCGCCATCAGCAGCGTACATTTGAAGAGGGTAGATACAGGTCTCATGGGTAGGATTTTCTTTAAAACGAATTCCGTCCGTGCTTATTATTTGAACCAGCCTGAATACATCAGGTAATTGTTGGCGATGCGCTCAATTTCCCCGTGAATCAGTTCATGGGAGATGTCTTTTACTTTTTTGGCGGGAACACCGGCGTAAACGGATCCGGGTTCCACAATAGTACCTTCCAGTACTACTGCACCTGCCGCTATAATGGAATGGTTTCCGATCACGGCATTGTCCATCACAATCGCACCCATCCCAATCAGCACATTGTCTTCCACCGTACAGCCGTGTACAATCGCATTGTGCCCTATTGAAACACTATTGCCAATTTTAGTAGCTGTTTTCTGGTACGTGCAATGGATCACCGCACCATCCTGCACATTTACCTTATTGCCCATGTAAATGGCGTTTACATCCCCCCTGATCACGGCGTTGAACCAGATGCTGCAATCGTTGCCCATTACCACCGTTCCCACAATCGTGGCATTGGGGGCGATAAAGCAATTCTCACCGAAAGAAGGCTCAATTCCATTCACGGGCAGAATAACGGGCATAGCTTTTTGTATTGGTTATAACACGCAAAATAGGCAAGAAAACCAATAAATAGCGCAACTTTGCCGCATGGACGCATTGAAAGTAAAAGCCCTGGGAAAAAGACAGTTGTTCCTGCAACACGTAGC
>CAMLPA010000321.1 GCA_946481605.1 uncultured Flavihumibacter sp.
ATTGTACACAGCGCGGGAACTGTTTTCATGGTAAGCGTATCCTGCGTAAAAATGCAGGCTTTCCCTTTCCTTCACATACAATGCGCCCACTTGGCTGCCGGTGTAGAGGGCCACGTATTCCACGATGCGGTCGGAAAGCGCCTCCAGCATTTCTTCGGCAATCATGGTATTGTTCATCTTCGCGATGCCCGTTTGCACCCATTCGTTATCGGATATGCGTTTGAAAGATGTTTCCAGTGAGGCGGCCATTTTATTAAGGTTGCCCGCCAGTGTACCGAGGTTATCCCCTGCAGCGTCACTAACCCGAACAGAATAATCTCCGGCGCTTACCTTATCGGCGATGGCGCGGATCGATTCAATGCGGCACTGTATTTCCTGGTCCTTATCCTGCAGGGCTTTCTGTAAAATGATCCTTTGGTCGAAATCGGCTTTTACCCTGGCGTAGAACATGATGGTGATGAGCAGGGCGAGCAGGGCGGCCACCACAATTACCACTGGCGTGTACCCGGCGAGGCGGTTCATTTCTTTGGTGCGTTCCTGCAACAATTCCTGTTCCCGCCGTTCCATGATTTCCACTTCAGTGCGGGCGGCATCCATGTATTCCTTCCCTTTTCTAAGGTCATCCACAGCTATGGGTATGCCATTCTTTTTATTGCGGATCAGTTGTTCCAGCATTTTCATCCGGCTTTTCACCAATCCCGTCAGCACTTCCACACTTTGTTGCTGCAGCGGGTTATCGCTGGTGGTTACGCGTACCTCATCCAACTGGTTCAGCAATTGATCATTTGTGCCTTTAAATGGTTCGAGAAAAGTTTCTTCGCCTGTAAGCAGGTACCCGCGTTGGGCCGTTTCCGCGTCTTTCAAAACGGAAGGAATCACTTCGAGTTTTTTGATCACTTCATTGGTATGGTTCACCAGCCGCGCGCTTTCAAGCAGATTGGTAATGCTCAGGTAGGAAGCCACGGAGCTCACGATGAGCAGCAGCAGTGAAAGGCCGAAACCGATGAGTAAGTTGCGCTGAAAAGTAGCTTTTGCAAATTGCATATACTGGTTTAGTTGCGTTTTTGGGATAATGGCAGGATAAGGGTAAAGGTGGCCCCGTAATGTTCACGGCCATGCGCCCATACAAAGCCATTGTGTTTCTCCACGATCTTCTTCACGATGGCCAGCCCGATGCCCGTTCCATCGTAAGTAGCCCGCGGGTTCAGCCGCTGGAAGATGGTGAATATTTTTTCGGAATAGATGTCTTCAAAACCTATCCCGTTATCGGAAATGGTGATCCGGCAGAAATCCCCGTTTTCATCTGATGGAGCGCCGGGCTCCACAGAAGCGGTTCTTTCCCCTTTAATGCTGATCACAGGAAGCCGTTCGGGATGACAAAATTTCAAAGCATTGGAAAGGATGTTCTGTAAAGCCTGCCTGATCTGTCCCGGAATAGCTTCTATCGCAGGAAGATCGCAAAGTTCCACTTTCGCGTTTTTTTCTTCAATGGTCAGTTCAAGATCCGTGAGCACTTCGCGTACCATCGCGTTCATGTCCACTTTTTCAAACTGACCAGAGACCGACAATCCCGAGTGCATCAGCAGGTCGTTGATGAGGTTCGACATCCGTTGGGAGGACGACAGAATCCTGTTCATGTACGAAAGCGCCTCTTCATTCTCGCTGAGGAACTTATCCCGCACCATATTGCTGAATACGTGAATCTTCCGGAGCGGCTCCTGGAGGTCGTGTGATGCTACTGAAGCGAATTGCTGAAGGTCGTGGTTGCGCGCTTCCAGTTCCCGGTTCATCAGTTCCAGTTCCCGCGTACGGTCGGAAACGCGCTGTTCCAGGTTCGAGGCGGCCATCCGAAGCGCTTCATGCGCGGCATTGAGTTGTTTCGATTGTTCATATAACCTGTAAAAAGTCTTCACCTTCATCAGCAGGATATCCGGATCGAAGGGTTTGGTGAGGTAATCTATTCCCCCGGAAGCATACCCTTTTGTAACGAAGCGTTTTTCCGTATTTACGGCAGAAAGAAAAATAATGGGAATATCGCGCGCTTTGTTGATGGAGGTGATGGATTCGGCTACTTCAAAACCATCCATGCCCGGCATTTGCACGTCCAGGATAACAAGGGAGTAATCATTCTTCAATATTTTCTTCAATGCTTCCTCGCCCGAAGTTGCGGTATCGGTCTCGAAACGGTTCAGGTGCAGCAGGCGTTGCAGGGAGAAAATATTTTCCTGGTTGTCGTCCACAATCAGAATCATGTTTCAAATATAACCGAAGGGGGTGAATATGAACGGTATCCGCACAGGTTCCTGCCATATTTTGCAGGCATGTTAATTGCAAAGCAGGGATGTTTTTTTGGTAGAAACGCTTAGCCGCTTACAGAAACAACTCTTTCAGGATAATGTAGCAGCCCATCACCAGCACGAACCAGCCGAACCCTTTTTTCAGTTTATGACCGGGAATTGTTTTAGAAAGCATGCCGCCAGTAATGATACCCGCCATGGCGATGGATGTAATAATCAGCAGGAAACGCCAGTCTAACGTATAATGTCCGAGGTCGCCCATGAAACCGATCAGTGAATTCACTGCGATGATGAAGAGTGAGGTACCGACCGCTTCTTTCATGGACAAACGCAGGAATATGACCAGCGCCGGAATGATGAGAAAGCCCCCTCCCGCCCCCAGGAATCCGGTGATCAATCCAATCCCGATCCCATAAAGAATCAATATACCGAAAGCGCCATCAGTTTTTTCACCCGGCACCCTTTCTTTCAAACCTTTACTGGTGAGCATAGAGATTGAGGCCGCCAGCATCAGGATCGCGAAAAGCACCATGGTAAGCAGGGAACGCGTAACCACGAAATCGCCAATATTGAACAACTCCTGCGGTACCAGCGGCAACAGGAACCGGCGTGTAATAAATACCGTGAATGGGGAAACTATTCCCAGCGGCAGCGCAAGGCTGATGCTCGCGTAACCTTTGCGGTAATTGCTGTATGCGCCTGCCAGACTTGTAACACCAACAATAAAAAGGGAATAAGAAGTGGCCAGCGTGGGATCAATATGAAAAATATACACGAGTACCGGGATCGTAAGGATTGACCCTCCGCCTCCTATGAGTCCGAGTGAAATACCTATCAATGCCGCCGCTATATAACCCAATATTTCCATGCGCCTGAATTAGGTTCCAAAAGTTGGAAAAATACCGCACTCTTTCCCGAAGGAATGAACACACACCCCGTTTTACTGTACCTGCTGGCACTTTTGTTGTAAAACTTCCTGAAAAGATTACCATGAAGTTAGCTTTTCTACACCTTGCTTTTGGCTCAGCCCTTTGTTTTGCGGCCTGCAATTCAGCGCCGAAACCGGAGGAACCGGCCAACGACCTTCAATCGGCGGTGGATGTGGTGGAACTCCCAGAGCCATTCGCCACCAAATCCGTGAACAATTTCAGTAAAGTGATTGGCTGGCCGGCAGAAAAAACACCTTTCGCACCGGAAGGCTTTACCGTAAAAAAGTTTGCGGGCGACCTGATGAATCCACGAATGATCTATGTGGGGAAGAATGGAGATATTTTTGTGGCAGAATCCAATACAGAAGTGAAAGGTGTGAAAAAGGTTGCCGCGGAAATCAGTGGCAAAGCGAAGTCTATGAAAACAGGAAACAGCGCCAACCAGATCAGGTTGCTGCGCGATAAGGATGGCGATGGCGTTGCGGAATCTTCGGCCGTTTTCTTAGCTGGTCTCAACCAACCCTTCGGTATGCTGATCCTGGATGGTCACTTTTATGTGGCGAATACGGATGGCATCGTAAGGTATCCTTACAAAGAAGGCGATTCCGTAATCAGCGCTAAGGGTACTACAATCACTTCACTGCCCGCCGGAGGGTATAACAACCACTGGACGAGAAACCTGATCTCAAATGCGGATGGCTCCAAAATATATGTATCAGTTGGAAGCGCCAGCAATGTGGCAGAACATGGGATGAAAGAAGAAGAAAGGCGCGCGGCCATACTGGAAATGAACCCCGATGGAAGCGGGGAGAAAATTTATGCGAGTGGTTTAAGGAATCCGGTTGGCATGGACTGGGCGCCGGGCACCAATACACTCTGGGCCGCCGTTAACGAACGGGATGGATTGGGTGATGAACTTGTGCCCGATTACCTGGCCGGCGTTCAACCCGGCGGATTCTACGGATGGCCCTGGCTGTATTTCGGTGATAAAGTGGATCCACGGCTGGAAGAAGAAGCGAAAACACTGAATAAAACAGCGTTGGTACCTGATGTAGCCCTGGGATCACATACCGCTTCGCTCGGACTTGCCTTCTACAAAGCAGGGAACTTCCCTGAAAAATATAAGAATGGTGCATTCATAGGACAACATGGTTCATGGAACCGCTCGCAACTGTCGGGTTATAAAGTGGTGTTTGTACCGTTCTCCAATGGAAAACCATCCGGCAATCCGGAAGATTTTCTTACCGGATTCATTGGCGACGCCTCCAAAAGTGAGGTATATGGAAGACCCGTTGGCGTTGCGGTCAGCGCCAATGGTGGACTGCTCGTAGCCGATGATGCCGGTAATACCATCTGGCACGTGAGTAAACAATAATTAATTATTTGGCACGTGCATACTGATTGGGCCATGATACATCGTGGCCCAATTCTTTTGCCGCTTCCAGCGG
>CAMLPA010000322.1 GCA_946481605.1 uncultured Flavihumibacter sp.
GCCTGACCAAGATCGAAGAGATAAGTATTGTCGTAATTGTTGGTATTCTTATCGATGCGGAGGATGTGCGGGTAGCTGGTGGTGTTCTGGCCGGTAGATTGGTAAACATGGCCATCATCACCTATATACTGGCTCATGGTGCGGTAGCTGTTGTTATTATATTTACTTCTGGTGGACCAGATCAGCTTGGGGTTGGTGAGGGAAGGATAGTCCAGTACCATGGTAACCGTACCGGCGATGTTGGCAGCATCGTTCACCCAGTTCCAGGTAATGGCACCAGTATTGGCGTTAACGGTTTTTACCGGAGGTTTATTGGGATCAACTTTGCTCACCCAGCAACCGATGTACAGCTTGTTTTTAGCGGCGTTCAGCACGGGAACATCAATACGGGTAACGGAATAACCCGCGGCTTTCTCTTCATCGGAAAAAGGGAAGGGAAACTCCGCGGAGTTCGGTACGCGGGGATCATCCAGGTCAATATGCGCGATCTTCACCGTTCCCCTTACATACTCGTACGTTTGTGTGCCCGCCTCGGCTTTAACCGCATCGATTGGTGCGGAAGCGCCCGAAATGCTCACGCCCACACCCAGGCCTTCAGCGGCTTTCACCCAACGGGGAGAGGTACCCAGCAACGGAGCCGTGTTCACTTCTTCGCCGGTTTCTTCAAAAGATCCGCCACCGTTCACGCGGTATTTGTTGAAAACCCCGCCGTTTACACCGGTGTACTGGATATTGTACAGGAAGTTGCCGTTTTTGGAAGCCTGCACACGCGCCGTACGTTCCGAGCGCAATGAAAATCCTTCAGCATAAATATTGATGGTTTTATTGGCATCCATAGCCTCCGCTGTGGTGACCGAATAAGCCATAGTTCCACCGTTTCCAGCGGTTCCTGTCTCGTCAGGAAAAGATGCGGTAAGCGTGATGTATTTTCTTTCCCATACATCCGGACCGGAAGCGCCGTCCTGTTCACCACCAGGACCATTGTCTTTCTTACAGGAAACCATTGTACTCAGTATTATAGTGGATCCCAGTAGTAATTGTTTTGCAAGTGTTTTTTTCATTTTTTATTTGATTATGATTTGCGATTATTTTTTATTGAAATGATTGAGCATGTAATTGAGCTTCACGTAAACCCCTCTGCCTGGTTTCTGAACCCCGAAATTGTCGTACACTTCCGCGTTGAAAATATTCTTGAAGTCCAAGCTCATCACCATTTTCCCGTTTGGTGTGCGGTAGCTTCCGCCGATATCGTGGTAGAACTGGGCGATGGTGGTGAACCATCCTTCGGAATCGAACCATACGGTTTTGAAAGGGGCCACGTAACCTGTATTGTAGTACAGGTTTACTACAGAACGTTTCTGAATCATGTTGTTGATGCGGTACTGCACACTTCCGTTCATGGTAAAGAAGGGTTCGTTGGGCACCTGCTGATCGTAGAAAGCATGCTTACTGCCGTTTTCATCGAATTCCTGCTTGAAGAGGGAATTGAATTTGGAGAAGTTGAACAGGGCGTTGATTTTGTTGTCGTACACATAGATGATTTCGCCTTCCACGCCACGGGCCTGCGTTCTGCCGAGATTGATGTATTTGGTGGTTTCAATATTGGCGTCGCTTTCCCGCCCCACAATCACGGAATCCACGGCCTGCATCGCGATCTTATCATAGCCGTTCCGCCAGAAGGCGCTGGCGTAAAATGAGAACTTATGTTTGCCGATCTGTAGCGGGGAATAGCGGAAACCCAGGTTATAGTTGATGTTCCTTTCCGGCTTCAAGGCCAGGTTCTCGAGGATATTGATTTCCGGACTTCCGTAAATCTGTTCTTCCCGGGGAGAAATAAAGGTGTTTTCATTCGAGGCGATGATGAACAGCTTAGGGAGAATATTATAAGAAACGGTAAATCCAAAACCCGGATTTTTATTAGAGATGGTGGTATCCTTCGTGAAATTCCTGGATACGCCATTCACAGTTTGCGTGTACGGCAATTGAATATGGTTCTGGTTGATGGTATACTTGGCCAGGAGATTGGTTTTCAGCTTATCGTTGAAAGTCTGCGCCTCATAATTGAAAGCGAGAATATGGGTGGAAGTGGAACGCTCGTTCCCTGTATTCGTGATGTTGTTCAGGTTAAGCAGGTCCTGGTCTTCCCGTTGTGTGGCGTTCAGGTTGTAGTTCAGCGAAATACGATGACCATGCGCCACCATGTAAGAAAGATTGGTACGGATATTCATGATGGCCCGGTCTATATTGGTGATCACGGCCGTTCCCTGCTGGCCCTGCCCAACGGGCCTTACCAGCGGTGTGGGCACACCACCCCGCATCACCATCAGCGGCTTGCCATCCCAGTTGTAAATGGCCCTGGAAGTATCCCTGAGGTAGGTGCTCCTGTTGCTGTGCACCGCATTGATGTTGAGAGACAGGCCCTGCAACAGCAGGTCGTTCTTCATGTAATTCAAGCTAAACACTTTCGCGTTGAATTCCTGGATGCGCCCCACATAAGGCTGGGCCATGGTGATGCCATGCGGAATTTCGTTGTAGGTATCGGAAAGATTGAGCCCGAGGAAAAACTGGTCGGCCCATTTCACATCGGTGAATCCCGCTTCCACACGGCCACCAACAGACTTATACGTATTGTTGAACCTTTTTATACGCTGGTACCTTTTCAGTTTCAGGTCCGGTTCTGTGATGGTTGAGAATTTGCCCCAGGTTTCGTAACTGTTGTCGGTGTAAGTGTAAAATCCCGAAGCGCGGGTGGTGAAACCGGATTCCTGGTGCCGGTACAAAGCGCTGATATCCGTTTGAAAAGTATTAAATGAGCCATAAGAAATAGCCGCCGTTACATTGTTTGCCGAAGCATCTTTTTTCATGATCACATTAATGGCGCCACCAACATAGTCTCCTGCCAGGTGAGAAGGCAATACCCCTTTGTACACTTCGATCCTTTCGATCATAGCGGGCGGGATATTGTTCAGGTTGAACGACTGTCCGAAGGTGGAGATTGGTGTACCGTCCAGGAATATACCGATGGCGCTGCCCGACATCCCATTCAGGTTGTATTCCACCTGCGAGCCGATACCGCCGTTTTGCCGCACACGCACGCCCACCGCGCGGTCCAGTAGTTCATTGGTGGTCAGGTTCCGCAGTGAAGCTTCTTTGGTTTCGATTACGGCTACCGCAAATCCGCTTGTCTCTAATGTTTTCTTTACGGTTTTGCCCATTACCTGCACTTCATCCAGCTTTTTCCCTTCCTGCGGTTGCAGCGTTGCATTCAACTTTGTTTCCGCTCCTTTTACCACCACTTTCATGGTAAGGGGCTCTGCCTCCAGGGAAGTGAATGTTACTTCATAGGTGCCAAAAGGAACAGCCGGTATTGTATACACGCCAGCTTCATTGGTGATGCCGATCTGTGTTACGGAACTAACGGTAACGGACACACCTGCAGCGACCTTCCCATTGGTGAAAACAACTTTTCCGCTGATCTTACCTGACTGCGCAAAAACCATAAGCCCCATGCACAGGAAGCAAGAGGAAAGAAACGCCCGCTTTATTTTGTAAAATGAAAACATATTATTAATGCTGAACGCAGGGCAACAGCGCCCCGCTTTTGACGCTGCAAAGTTCTTCCCACGATCTTTCCCATTCGGGAGAAAAACATACGCGAAAAGGAATATTTACATCACAACTAATTGATTTTCAAATATTTTTCCGCATATCGAAACTGTTTTTCCTGATCTCGTAAACAAGTATTCCAAAAGTTGTAGTAATTGCAGCCTTTACGCTAAACCCGGACATGTGACGCAGGAACCACGCTATCGTTTTACCATACCTTCTCCTCCTGAAAGTGTACCTCCTATAGGGGATCACCACGAAACGCATACGCCTTACGGCATCGTTTTCAGGCATGTATTCCTGCCAGCCGGGAATACCTTCGAAACCAGTACCCGCTCCTACGATGAGCCGCACATTCACCTCCAGTTCAACCTCGATTGTGCAGGAAGCACAACATTTGACGGTAACACCTACACGCCGTTCCCTACCAATGTTTTCCTGGCTTTGGTTGGAAACGGAAAACAAAAAATACGCTGCACCACTGAAAAAGATGCCGATATCTTCATCTTCGACCTCTCCTTTTCCTTTCTTGAAAGGAACCTTCCAGCCGATCATCCCTGGCTGAAAGCCTTCTCCACCGCTCCTTCCTCACCCCCCACCGCGTTCCCGGTATCTCCCGAAATGCGGTCCGCTTTGTTCGACCTGGTATTTTGTCCGCTTGAAAGCAGGTACCGCAACTTATTTCTGAAAGCAAAAACTTTGGAACTACTGGTTTTCCAGATGGAATACCTGGAAAAGAAAGAAGTGGACATCATTCCGGCCGGATTAAAAGCCGCTGATGTGAAACGCATGCAGCATGCGAAGGAAATTATCTTGTCCAACCTTCGAAACCCGCCAGGCATCCAGGAGTTGGCACAACAGGTAGGCACAAATGAGAACTACTTAAAGAAGCATTTTAAGGCGGTCCATGGCACTACGGTGTACCATTTCATCAGTAAGGCACGGATGGAGAAAGCGAAGCAACTGCTTTCGATGGAGAAGCGTCCGCTGTCTGAAGTGGCGGGGATGATGGGGTATAAACATGTGCATCATTTCTCAACGGCTTTCCGGAAGATATTCGGGTTTTC
>CAMLPA010000323.1 GCA_946481605.1 uncultured Flavihumibacter sp.
GCACTGGCTTCTTCAGCGGCGGCACGTGCGGTAAGCCTGATCATTGCGGTATCCCAGCTTGCCGATAAACCAAGCGGAATCGGGAAAATTGTTCTGTGCCCGTGGATCACATCGTAGCCAAACAACAGCGGTATTTTCAAACGGGTTTGCGTAACCGCCATCTCCTGAAGTTTCCGGACCGCAATGGGTGTGAACGTATTGAATACACCGCCCACCAATCCTTTTTTGATCTTTTCCTCCACGCCCTGGCTCACCACAGGACCCGTTACATCAAATCCAATAGAGGGCAGGTTGAGTTGACCAATTTTTTCTTCCAGCGTCATCTTCTGCATCAGCGCCTGCACAAAGGTATTCATACGCGCCTGCGCAGGATTGGTTTTGGACTGGGCCATCGCGATGGAACCCAGTAGTAACATGGCCGGAACCATCATTCTTTTCATCTGCATGTCTTTAGTTTTTATCTGTGTTGATAAAATTTGTTTGCCTGTTTATTTGAGGAGCACGGGCTCCAGCATTTCCTTCCACAACTGGTACCCGTTGCTGTTCATGTGCAGCATATCGGGGCCAAAAAGGTTGCGCATCGGTTTCCCTTCGCTGTTGATCATTTTCGAGAATACATCTATGAAGGCGGTATTCGGTTGTTCAGCAAGGAACATAGCGATCAATCCGTTGGCGCGTTTTACCTGGGGCATCAGGGCTTCTCTGCTTGGACTGGGTTTCAGGGCCACGAATACGAAGGGAACATCGGGCAATCTTTCCCTGATTTTCTGGAATAAGTTTCTGAAGCGGTAGTAGACGGAATCGCCGGTAATCCCTTTCTCTGTAAGGTCATTTTCGCCGCAATAAAATACGATCTGCGCAGGCTTATAAGGAAAAAGAATATCCTCCGCATACCTGTCTACGTGAGGAATAGCCGATCCGCCGAAACCACGGTTCACTACCGGATAGCCGGGGAACGCGCCGGGAAGGTTTTTCCAGAGCCGGAAAGAAGAACTGCCGATGAACACGATGGGGTTGGCCGGAACAGCCTGGATGCTGTCGATTTTTTTGTACTGAAGAATTTCGTTCCTGAAAGGTGCATTCTGCGCGAAGGCGCCCGTTCCCACCAGTAAAAGTAAAAGGGCAGATAAAGTTCTTGTAGCAATGAAATTTTTCATGATGTGCAAACAGTTTAAATCAATGCAATAGCAGGAACAAGATACATTTTATGGCCGGAAGATGATGGTTCCAACGTTTGACTACTTCAGCCAGGGACTTTCAAATCCCAGTTTATTCAATCCCGTTTTCACTTCAGGACAACTCATGAATAGTTTCCACAACAAACCGGAGCGGTAGTTCTCCATCATCACTATGATAGGTCCCTGATCTATGGCAAGATGTGAAGAAGCATACCAGTTCTGGGTTTCATTGAAGGCGTCGGTGAATCCGTATTTGCTCCATATCTCATCGCCCATCTTAAAATAGAAATGCTTCATGGCTTCCATTGAAAATTCGGGGGTATAAGGGAATGCCGATAAAGCCGCGGTGGGTGTGATGGTGCCGTGATCGTTATCGGGAGAATGCGCGTTGTAACCGTTGTACGTATCACTTGCCGTGAGCCCCCATGCCTGCGGGCCATACCCCTTAAACCCTTTCGGGTTTCGCACACAATGTTCACGGTTGATCAGCGTATGGTTGCGGTTCTGCTCCCAGTAATCGGCGTACCGGTCCTTTAACCCGCGTGGGTCAAGGCCCAGGAAAGAATAATGGGAGAAGAAGAGCGGACCGCCGTAATCGAAGCCCAGCGGCAGTTTGATGCCATAAAACTCCTTTCCGTTCTTAAAGAAATTGCTCTGCGCCCAGCCTTTGTGATACACAGCGTTGCTAACGGGATATCTTTCAGACGAAGCAGCCAGTACATACATGATCAGCGCCTCGTTAAAACCACGCACCGCAAAGTCCATGGCCCATCCGTTGTTGGGGCTCCAATGCCAGTACAATACGTCCTGCCCGTCGCGGGTGAACCAGTTCCATTCCACGTCGTTCCATAGTCCGTTGATCCTGTTGCGGAGTTCTCTTTCCACCGGGGTTTCTCCGTTAAAATACTGTCGCACACATAAGAGTCCCTGGAAAAGGAAGGATGATTCCACCAGGTCGGCGCCATCATCTTTTCTGCTGAACGGAATTGTTTTACCGGTTTCCCCATTAAGCCAGTGGGGGAAAACACCGTGGTACGCATCGGCTTTAGCCAGGAACTTCACCATTTTCAGGAGGTGTTTCGCGGCGGTATCGCGGGAAATCCAGTTTCTTTCTGCTGCTACAATAATGGCCATTACCCCGAAACCGGTTCCGCCAACGGTCACCACTTCGCCGCCATAATTAAAGGCAACGTTGCTGCGTTCACGGGCCATGCCACTTACGGGATGCGCGAAGTCCCAGAAATAATTGAACGTTTGCCGTTGCACCAGGTCGAAGAGTGCAGAGTCGGAGAGTGCCATGGGCCTTTTGGCGGGATCGAATACCGTGGTTTTCTCCTGCTGTTTCCGTTTTTTCTGGGCTATGGCCGGGTGAAAAAACGCCGCACCAAGTAATACAAAGAAAGTAACGCGATAAATATATTTCATGTCGTATGTTTTATTTAAAGGCCGGGCGCTGTGAAGCCTAATTTTTTCAATCCTGCTTTTACTTCAGGTGCGCTCATGAAAAGATCCCACAGCAACCCTGTCCGGTAATTTTCGATCATGATGATAATGGGCCCCTGGTCGATGGCGAGAAATGAGTTGGCGAACCAGGGTTCATTTAATGAAAAAGCATCCACGAAGCCATATTCTTTCCAAATTTTATCTCCCAGTTTATAATAGAAAAACTCCAGCGCCTTCATCGATGCTTCAGGTGTGTAGGGAAAAGAAGCCAGTGCAGCGGTGGGTGCAATCACACCCAGGTCGTTGGAGGGTGAACTGGCGGAATAACCCGAAGGGATATCGCTGGCCGTAAGTCCCCAGCAATCGGTGCTGTACCCGTAATAATTTTTTGGATTGGAAATACAGTAGCTGTAATTGATCCTTGCGTGGCGAACATTTTGTGTATCGTATTTTGCGTACGTATCGCTCAACCCATTAGGATTGATGCCCAGGAAAGAATAATGGGAGAAGAACAATGGTCCTCCGAAAGCCGGTCCCAGCGGCAGTTGTGTTCCGAAGTAAGTTTGTCCGTTCCGCATACTACCGTTCCCGGCCCAGCCCGCATCGTACACCAATTTTGGAATGGTATGCGTGTTGGAAGCAGCAGCCAGCGCATATACGATCAATGATTCGTTCCATCCTTTGATGGGCAGGTTCATGTCCCAGGCGAAGTTGGGGCTCCAATGCCAGTACAGCACGTCTTCATTGTTCTTTCTGAACCAATTCCATTCAATACCGTTCCAGATGGTGTTGATATCGTTCCTGAGCGTGGTTTCACCTGCGTCCGCTCCGTTAAAAAACTGACGGGCGGTAAGCAATCCCTGCATGAGGAGTGCCGTTTCTACCAGATCGGCACCATCATCTTTCGTACTGAAAGGAATAGTGGCACCTGTGTTTCCGTTGATCCAGTGGGGAAACGCACCGTGGTATTTTACCACAGTATTTTTGAGGAATCCCACCATTTTCTGTAGTCTCTCTACACCCTGCTGACGGGTGATAAAACCCCGGCTCACACCCGTAACAATGGCCATGGCGCCAAAGCCTGAACCTCCGGAAGTAACCAGGTCGCCAGAAGTATTTCTTTCCCTCGCCATACCGGAAACAGGATGCCCGAAATCCCAGAAATATTTGAAGGTCTGCTGTTGCACAAGAGTGAGCAACTGGTCGGAGGAAATACGCGGGAATTTATCTGAAGAATCAATGCCCGTTCCCAACTGAAGCGATACGGGGTTCCGCAGTAATGCACCCGCGGTTCCTTTCAGCGCATTGGTCACGGACAATGTGTAGCGTGTAAAAGGTTGCAATGGCTGTTCAGGCTTTACGGTTACCACATCTCCCGGGCCTGACGACACAAAATTAATGGCCAAAGACTGGTTGGTTGAAGTCGTCAATACAATGCCCGCAGGCAGCGAGGCAACCGCCACCGGAGCCGAAAAAGCGATCCTGATTTCAGGGGTAAGCGAGGTGTTGTTAAAAACGGTTCCGTTGCCCAACCCATTAATTGTAGCCGAACGGTAATCGAAATAAGTAGTGGTGCCACCGCTTTCCTTCTTTCCGCAGGCAAGCAGCGTAATCACTATAACTATCAGCACAGAGGCAACACTTCTTTTCATAATGCTTGAGCATGAAAATGGCGGTGCAGTGTTTGTGGCACCGCACCGCCATACACATTGGTTTTTTATCTTTTGTTGGTAAAAAGAGCCGCTATTTCCGCATCACTGATGGGTGTGGTATAAATCCTTAATTGGTCGAGCATACCGGTGTACCGTTGCATCCAGCCATCGGGTGAATTGCTGAATACGCCGGCATGTTGCTGGAAGCCGCCAATTACTAGTTTGGAAGGATCAACGAAAGCCAGTTTGCCCAGTGGCGCACCATTTCTTACCCTGTCTTCCACTGCGGGCGACAAGGTGTATTTCACCCCATCCACAAAAGCCGAAAATTTGGACGTGGTTTCATCGTACCGGAAAGCAAGGTGTTTCCACTTGCCATACATATCGGGAA